>CAMCHA010000061.1 GCA_945874515.1 Asaia bogorensis | reverse complement strand
GCGCGGCGCTCATGGTCCAAAAGGTAACGCTTTGTAGCCGGTCCGTCGCCACCGGAATAGCCGCCCAGAGACCCATCGGCGGCGATGACGCGATGGCAGGGGATGAAAAACGGAATGGGGTTGGCCCCATTGGCCCCGCCGACCGCGCGCGGCGCTGAACGAATGGTGCGGGCGATATCAGCGTAGCTGCGGGTTTCGCCCGGTGGGATGGCGCAAAGCGCTGCCCACACGCGTTTTCGGAAATCAGAGCCTTGGGGTGCGAGCGGGAGATTGAAACTCATTCGCTTGCCGTCGAAATAGTCTCGCAATTGGCCGAAGGCTTCGCGCAGCAGGGGGGTTGCTTCCTGATCCCGACCGCGACCCCAATCAAGCGCGACGATGGCGCCGCCATCTTCTGAGATGGTGACTTCACCAAGGGGGGTATGGAGAGAGAGTTGCGGCATGACGCGTAAGCGGAGTGGCACCAAGGCAGGGTAGCGTCAAGCGGCACTATTTTGACGTATGGCTGGTTAGGCGGCAAGGAAACACATTCAAGCAACGAGGGTGAGCATGAGTGATCTGGAAGCGAAGGGGAAAGCTGCCTCAGACCCCCCGCCTTATTTTCAGGCGCATGTCTTCGTATGCTGCAATCGTCGTCCGGACGGGCATAAGCGCGGGTCCTGCGCGGCGCGCGGTAGCGAGGCATTGCGCGACTATATGAAGGCGCGGGGCAAGGAATTGGGGCTGCCTGGGGTGCGGGTGAATATGGCCGGTTGCTTGGATCGCTGCGAATTCGGCCCGACCATGGTGATTTACCCCGAGGGTATTTGGTATAAAGTCGCAACGAAGTCCGATATTGATGAAGTACTGGACACGCATCTTCGCCAAAAAGGTCGCGTGACGCGTCTGATGCTGACCGAACGCGCTATCCCTCCGCCAAAGGGATAGACTGTGTCGAGTGTTTCACGTGAAACGAGGCGATAGGTGAGCGCGGCCGATACCATCTACGCATTAGCAAGCGGCGCAGCTGCTGGCGCGGTAGCAGTGCTGCGCCTGTCGGGCCCGGGTACAGGTGAGGCGCTGAGGGGCCTGGCTGGCAGCTTGCCGCCCGCCCGCCGCGCCAGTTTGCGCCGGCTGCGCGCCCCGGATGGGGAAATTTTGGATCACGCCCTTATTCTTTGGTTTCCAGGGCCGGCTTCCTACACCGGCGAAGATGCGGCTGAGCTGCAATTGCATGGTGGACGTAGCGTTATTGCCGGGGTCATGGAGGCCTTGACGGCAGCCGGGCTACGCGAAGCAGAACCCGGGGAATTCACACGCCGTGCCTTCCTCCACGGGAAGATGGACCTGACCGCCGCTGAGGGCATCGCCGATCTGGTCGCCGCCGAGACTGCGGCGCAGCGGCGCCAGGCATTGCATCAAGCAGATGGCGGCTTGGCTAAGCTTTATGGCGGTTGGGCTGAGCGCCTGGCCCGGCTACTGGCGCACCAGGAGGCCGCGATTGAATTTGCCGAAGATGGCCTTCCCACTGATCTGGACGCGAAGGCACGTACTGGGGCAGGGGAATTGCATGCGGAAATTGAGGCGCATTTGGCTGATGCGCGGCGCGGCGAATTGCTGCGTGAGGGTTTGGTCTTCGCCATTATCGGCGCGCCGAATGCTGGAAAATCCTCCCTTCTCAATGCCTTGATTGGCCGGGAAGCGGCGATTGTGTCAGCGCGGGCGGGTACTACGCGGGATATCGTAGAGGCGCGGCTCGATCTAGCCGGCGTGCCCGTGACGCTTTCCGACACGGCGGGCTTGAGAGAGGCCGGCGATGAAATCGAGGCTGAAGGCATCAAGCGTGCCGAGCGGCGAGCGCAGGAAGCGCAGCTAGTCATCACGGTTTTCGCTGCTGACCAGCCCCCTGACGCCGAAACACTCCGCTGGGTGGGGCCAGAGGCGCTTGTGCTGGTCAATAAATGCGACCTGGCCCCAGCGCCTGACGCGATCACAGATGTTCCAGCTATGGCGGTCTCCGCGCGCGAGGGTGTTGGGTTGGCCACGTTACGGGACCGGCTTGCTGAAGCGGCACTCCGTCTGACGGGCGCTGGGCAAGGCAATCAACTGACCCGCCCGCGCCATCGCGCGGCATTGACTGAAGCGGTGACGCTACTGGCCGAGGCTGAGGAAGCGTTTCTTCCTGAACTGACCGCAGAGGCGCTGCGCGCAGCGCTTTTCGCCCTTGGCCGGCTGACAGGGCGCGTGGGTGTTGAGGAAATTCTCGATATCGTCTTCCGGGACTTCTGTATCGGCAAGTAATGCTGATATAGGCGGCGCATGACGGGTGCTGATTTGACCTTCGATGTTGTGGTCGTGGGCGGGGGCCATGCCGGCTGTGAGGCCGCGGCGGCTGCGGCGCGCTGTGGTGCGCGCACGCTTTTGCTCACCCATAAGATTGAGACCATTGGCGAAATGTCCTGCAATCCTGCCATTGGCGGGGTGGGGAAGGGGCATCTGGTCCGCGAAATTGACGCGCTTGACGGTATTATGGCCCGTGCCGCGGATGCAGCAGCCATTCACGTCAAGATGCTCAATTTGTCCAAGGGACCAGCGGTTCGGGGGCCGCGCGCCCAGGCAGATCGGCGGCTTTATCGCGAAGCGGTGCAGGCGCTGCTGCGTGACCAACCTGGTCTTTCGATTATGGCCGGCGGTGCTGAGGGTTTAGAACTTGACCAGGCGGGCGCGCTGGCTGCGATCATTACCGCCGATGGCCAGCGTATCTGCTGCGGGGCTGCGATCGTTACTACCGGGACGTTTCTGCGCGGTGAAATCCATATCGGCGAAAAGCGGTTCCCGGCTGGCCGGGTTGGCGACGCGCCGGCCATTGGTTTGGCGCTGGCGTTTGAACGCCATGGGCTGCCGCTGGCGCGGCTCAAAACCGGGACGCCACCTCGGCTGGATGGGCGGACCATTGATTGGGCAGCGCTGGAAGCGCAACCGGGGGATGATCCGCCCGAGCCGCTTTCCTGGCTGACGGAGCGCATCACCAATCTCCAGGTTTCATGCGGAATTACTGCGACAACGCCAGAAACCCACGCCATCATCCGCGCCAATCTTCAGTCAAGCGCGGTGTATGGTGGGCGGATCCAAGGCGTTGGGCCACGCTATTGCCCCTCCATCGAAGATAAGGTGGTGCGCTTTGCTGAGCGGGAGCGGCATCAGATTTTCCTGGAACCTGAAGGGCTCGATGACCCAACGGTCTATCCGAACGGGATCTCGACCAGCCTTTCAGAAGCTGTGCAGGAACAGCTAGTGGCCTCGATCCCAGGGCTGACCAAGGCCCGCATCCTGCGGCCTGGCTATGCCATTGAATATGATCACATAGATCCTCGTGCGCTGACCCCGACACTGGAATTACGTCAAGTGCCGCGACTGTTTCTTGCCGGACAAATTAACGGCACCACGGGGTATGAGGAAGCCGGTGCCCAGGGGCTGATGGCTGGGATCAATGCCGCGCGGCGCGCTTCAGGCACCGATCCTGACGCTACCCTGACGCGTAGTGAGGCTTATATCGGCGTTCTGGTGGATGATTTGACGCTACAGGGTGTGTCTGAGCCTTATCGCATGCTGACCGCGCGCGCTGAGCATCGGCTTTCCCTGCGGGCTGATAATGCGGGGCTTCGGCTCACTGAACGCGGTATCACTTGGGGCTGCGTAGGGTCTGAACGTGCTGTGCGCCACCGCGCCTTTGCAGCAGCGGTTTCCGCTGCCTTGGCGCGTGCCGGTATGGATGGTGCCTCTCCTGCTGCGCTTTCCGGCTTTGGCATCACGATCAATCAAGATGGGCGGCGTCGTTCGGTGCTTGAGGTGCTGGCTTTGCCTGGTGTGGCAATGGAAAAGATTGAAGCCGCCTTCCCTTGGCTGCGCGACTTAGGCACGCCAATCCGCACACAATTGGAAGCTGAAGCCCTCTACGCCCCCTATTTGCGCCGGCAGGAGGCGGAGCGCCGCCTTCTGGAGCGCGAAGAGAAAGCAAATATCGCCGCAACGCTCGATTACGAAGCTGTCGATGGCCTTTCGGCCGAAATGCGCCAGCGTTTGAAAGCCGCGCGCCCTAGTACACTCGGCGCAGCTGGGCGCGTTCAGGGCGTCACGCCGGCGGCGCTTGCGGCGCTTGCGGTGCACCTACGGCGCGACGCTCAGCGTTTCACGTGAAACACTCCCCAGATACCACAGCACGGCTCGCTGCGTATCGCGATCTGCTGCTGCGGTGGAATACCCGTATCAACTTGATATCAGCTGAAACTGCTGCCGAAATAGACCAGCGACACATCGCGGATTGCGCGCAATTGCAGCCGCTTTTGCCCCAGGATGGACCAATCGCGGATCTCGGCTCAGGCGCCGGCCTACCCGGTCTCGTGCTCGCCATCATGCAGACGGAGCGTGAAATACATCTTGTAGAATCAGACAAGCGCAAGGCCGCCTTTCTCATCGAAGCAAGCGCCCGATTGGAGCTGCCCATGGTGCACGTGCATGCTTGCCGAGCAGAAAACGCGAAGCTCCCCCCGCTTTCCGCTATCACCGCCCGCGCCCTTGCCCCGCTGATGGCCCTGCTGCCGTATGCGGCGGATTTCCTTGCCCCAGGCGGCGTCGCGGTATTCCCGAAAGGCAAGACCGCCGAGAAAGAGTTGACGGAAGCCGCCTTGGGCTGGCACTTCACTTGCGAGCGCATTCCAAGCACCACCAATCCCGAAGCAACCATCTTGCGCCTGAGCAATATCAATCGTGTCCAGCCCTAAGCCCGCCAGGCCGAAAATCATCGCCATTGCCAATCAAAAAGGCGGGGTGGGCAAGACCACAACCGCGATCAACCTCGCGACCGCGCTCGCTACCACGCGCAAAGTTTTGCTGATTGACCTGGACCCGCAGGGCAACGCCTCAACCGGACTTGGCTTGCCGAGGCAGGAAAGGGGCCAGGGCAGCTACGCGCTGCTGGTTGGTGCCGCGCCCTTGGCGGAATTGATCAGGCCGTCGCGCATCCCGCAGCTTGATCTGCTGCCGGCCGATGCTGATTTGGCCGGCGCCGAGATCGAGCTGATTGATGTCGAGGCCCGCGAAAGGCGCCTGCTGAACGCTCTCGAAGCCGCCGGAGATGTCCTGGCCGGCACAGAGCTCATTATCATTGACTGCCCGCCATCGCTCGGCCTGATTACGCTGAATGCCCTTGTCGCGGCGGATGAGGTTTTGGTACCGCTGCAATGCGAATTTTTTGCGCTTGAAGGCGTTTCCCAAATCACACGCACCATTGAACGCGTCAGCAAAAGCTTGAACCCAAACCTCAAGCTTGGCGGCATTGTTCTGACTATGTTCGATAAACGCAACAATCTTTCTGAACTTGTCGCTGTCGATGTGCGCGCGTTCTTTGGCGACAAGGTCTACGAAACAGTCATTCCCCGTAACATTCGCATCACAGAGGCACCGTCCCACGGCCTGCCCGTGCTGGTTTATGATCATCGTTCTGCCGGTGCGGAAGCCTATGTCGCACTCGCGCAGGAATGGATCCGCCGCGAGAAGCAACCAAAGGAAACGGCCCAATGAAAAAGCCCGCCCGGCTCGGCATGGGCCTATCGGCCCTGATGGGCGATGCGCCGGCGCCCACCGCCCCAACTTCCGGTCCCCCGCGCAGCCTGCCGATTGCCATGATCGAACCCGGCCCCTTTCAGCCGCGTATGGAACCGGACCGTCAGGCGCTGCAGGAACTTGCTGCCTCCATCACCGAACACGGCATTCTGCAGCCGTTGCTCGTGCGCCCGAAGCCAGGTGCCGCAGGGCGCTACCAAATCATCGGCGGCGAGCGCCGCTGGCGCGCGGCGCAGATCGCCAAGGTGCATGATGTGCCCGTTGTTATTCGCGACTTCGATGACCGTATGGCGATGGCTGCCGGCCTAGTTGAAAACCTGCAACGCGAAGACCTGAACGCCATCGAAGAAGCCGAAGGTTTTTCCCGCCTGATCGAACAATTCGGCCTTAATCAGGAAAGCCTGGCGCGTGCTGTCGGAAAATCACGCAGCCACGTCGCCAATACGCTGCGCTTGCTGAATCTGCCCACGACAATCCGGGAGCATCTGCGCGCCGGTCGCCTCAGTGCCGGCCACGCCCGCGCCCTGCTGGGTGCGGAAGAACCCGAAAAACTAGCCGCGCAAATCCTGATGCGCGGACTTTCGGTCCGTCAGGCCGAAGCTATGGCCGCGGCGCAACCGAAAAACCCCGAAGCGCGGCGCACTAACGCCAAGGATTCCGATACGCTGGCGCTTGAACGCCAATTGCTTGAACGCCTTGGCCTGCATGTTGCCATCAAGCATTTCGGCAAGGGAGGGCAGGTCACCATCTCCTACGCCGATCTTGATCAGCTTGATGGCCTGATCCGCCTGTTGATGCCCGAAGCATAACGCCCCCCTCACACCCGGGAGCTTACCTTGTCCAAACTGAATGATCTGGATGCCACCGACCTTGCCATCCTCCGCCTGATCCAGGCGGATGCCTCGCTCTCCCTCGGCGATATCGCGAAGGAGGTCGGGCTGACCCAAACCCCGTGCTGGAAACGCATCCGCCGCATGGAGGAAACCGGCATCATCACCGGGCGCGTGACGCTGGTGAATGCCGAAAAGCTCGGTCTTGGCATTTCGGTTTTCGTTGCGATTGAAACCGGCGATCATTCTGCCGCCTGGATTGAAAGCTTCGCGCAAACCGTCACCGATATGCCCGAAATCGTCGAATGCTGGCGGCTTGGTGGAGATGTGGATTACCTGCTGCGCGTCGTTGTTTCAGACATGACCGCCTATGATGGCTTTTATCGCAAACTGACCGCCCGGGTTTCCAGCCTGCGCAAGGTAACATCTCGCTTTGCCATGGAATGCGTGAAATCCACAACCGCGCTTCCCATCTGAAGCCTGCTTGCCAATTGACCCGGAAGGGCCTGCGCCCTAGCCTTCAGCAGCATCAAAAAAAGGGAGGATATGCCGGCATGACCGTGCATTTCTGTGTGCATGACGAAGGCGATTCCGTCGGCGTCGTGGTTGTCGAAGGGATCAAATCTGGCCAGGCGCTGAATGGCTGGATCATGGATCAGGATAAGATCATCGCCTTCAACGCCAAGTCGGATATTCCGATCGGCCATAAGCTTGCCATTCGCGCCATCGCCGCAGGTGATACCATCATCAAATACGGCGTCGATATCGGCAAAGCGGTGAAGAATATCGCTGCTGGCGAACATTTGCATGTCCACAACGTCAAAACGAAGCGGTGGTAAGCGCCATGGGCATCAATCTGAAAAACGCCGCCTTTGAAGGCTGGCGCCGCGAAAATGGCCGCATGGGCGTGCGCAACCACGTCATCATCCTGCCGGTTGATGATCTTTCCAACGCTGCCTGCGAAGCGGTCGCGAACAACATCAAAGGCGCGCTGGCCATTCCGCACGCCTATGGCCGCCTGCAATTCGGCGCCGACCTGGATTTGCACTTCCGCACGCTGATCGGCACGGGCAGCAACCCGAATGTCGCCGGCGTCGTGGTGATTGGTATTGAACCAGGTTGGACGGGCCGTATTGTTGAAGGCATCGCCAAATCTGGCAAGCCAGTGGAAGGCTTCGCCATCGAACAGAATGGCGACATCAACACCATCGCCAATGCGTCCCGCGCCGCCTATCGCATGGTGAAGCACGCCTCGCGCCTGAAGAAGACCCGCGCCCCAATCCAGGAGCTTTGGGTTTCTACGAAATGCGGTGAAAGCGATACCACATCGGGCCTGGCTTCCTGCCCGACGGTTGGTGATTCCTTCGACAAGCTTTGGGCAAACGGCAACACGCTCGTTTTCGGTGAAACTACTGAACTCACGGGTGGCGAGCATCTGGTTGCTGAACGTTGCCGCACGCCAGAAGTTCGCGCGCAATTCCAGGCGATGTTTGACCGTTACCAGCGCGTGGTCGAAACCAACAAGACCAATGATCTTTCCGAAAGCCAGCCCACCAAGGGCAATATCGAAGGCGGCTTGACCACCATTGAAGAAAAGGCGCTGGGCAATATCCAAAAGATCGGGAAGAAGTGCCTGGTGGATGGTGTGCTGGACAAGGCGGAAGCACCAACCCATTCGGGGCTTTGGTTTATGGATTCAAGCTCGGCCGCCGCAGAAATGGTGACGCTTTGCGCCGCTTCCGGCTTTGCTGTGCATACCTTCCCAACCGGTCAGGGCAATGTCATCGGCAATCCCATTCTGCCGGTGATCAAACTCACCGCCAACCCACGCACGCAGCGCACCATGTCTGAACATATTGATGTGGATGTGACTGGGCTATTGCAGCGACAGATGAATATGGATGAAGCGGGCGAAGCCCTTCTTGATTGCATCATCCGCACGGCTGATGGCGAATTGACCGCAGCTGAATTGCTCGGGCACCGCGAATTCAGCCTGACGCGGCTTTACGAAAGCGCATAACAAGAAAGGGCGGCGCGCTATACGCTGCGCGCCGCCCAACAACCCTACTGCCGCTTGGCCAGCGCCAGGCCAGCCCCCAAGGCAATCATTGATGCGCCGGAGCTTTCGCGCAGCCACCGAATGAAGGCGGGCCGCGATGCCGCACCTTCCCGGATACGGCTGGCACCAATCGCCACCACAATATCCGCCAACGTGTTCAAGGTGACGGAAATCACGCCCAGCAAAATAAAGGGCAGCGCCACCGCGCCCGCGCTGGGGTCAAGAAACTGCGGAATGAAGGCCAGGAAGAAGGCTGCCGTTTTGGGGTTCAGCGCCTCCACCACCGCACCTTCCCGGAAGGCACGCCGCACCCCCATGGCGGGGGCCGGGTCGGCGCCAGCCAAACCCTGCGCCGCATCGTGCCGCGCAGCCATGATGGTGCGCAGGCCGAGCCAAACCAAATAAGCCGCGCCGAGCCATTTCAGCGCCGTGAAAAGCTCTGCACTCGCCAAGACAAGCGCGGAAACGCCAAGCGCCCCAGACAGCACATGCACCAAGCCGCCGAGTGCAGTGCCGAAGCTGGAGGCGATACCCTCAGCCCGCCCGCCCGCCAGGCTGCGCGCCGCGACGTAGAAAATCCCGGGCCCCGGCGTGACCGCCAGCAGCAGTGCCGCCGCGAGGTACAGGGTGAATTGTGTGATGTCTTGCATGGCGCCTTATTACGCCATGCCAAACACAAAAACGAGGAAGCGCGCGCCGCACCGACGCTCTACCCCGGATCAATCCAGCCGATATTCCCATCAGCGCGGCGGTAAACCACGTTCAGCCCGCCGCCCTTCTTATTAAGGAACATCAGCGCCTGGGCTTG
>CAMCHA010000060.1 GCA_945874515.1 Asaia bogorensis | reverse complement strand
GGCGCGTCATGTTCGGCGAGGATCGCGGCAACCTCAATCACATGGTTCACATAGGGCTCAGCAGCCGCGCCCTTGCGCACCTGCCCGGCATGGGCGCGGGCGGCGAAAAGCGTGGCGCGCAGAAGCTGCGCGGAGAAGCTGGCTTCCATAAGGGATCAGTAGCGCCCCAGGACAAAATCGGAAAGGGGATGCAAGCGCCGCCAAAGCCTGATATGGGCGCCGCCATGCCGAGAGAAATCATCACGCGCCGCGCTTTGATCGCGGCCAGCCCCTTGCTTGCCGCCCCCGCGCTGGCACAGGCACCCTTTCCCAATCGCCCGATCCGCCTGGTGGTGGGCTTCACCCCCGGTGGGGCCACCGATATCTCGGCGCGCGCCTTCGCGCCCAAAATGTCGGAAGTGCTGGGCCAGCCGGTGATTGTGGAAAACCGCCCCGGCGCGGGCAGCAACCTGGCGACCGAGATCGTCGCCCGCAGCCCGGCCGATGGTTATACCATTCTGCTGGCAACGCTGGGCGCTTTGGTGATCAGCCCCATGGTGATGCGCCTGCCGATAGACCCGGCGCGGGATCTGGTGCCGATCTCCATCGCCGTTGACCTGTTCAATATCCTGACCGTGCAGGCGGAGCGCCCTTGGCGCACCGCGGCCGATATCATCGCCGCTGCCAAGGCCCGGCCCGGAGAACTTTCCTGGGGCCATAGCGGCATTGGCAGCGCGCCCCAATTGGCGGGCCTGCTTTTCGCGAAAATGGCCGGGATTGAGACGATTGAGGTCTCCTATCGCGGTGGCGGGCTGGTCGCGACGGATATGATCTCGGGCCGCTTGGATTACGGCTTCCCGACCTCGCCTTCTGTCATGACGCATATTGAAAGCGGAAAGCTGCGCGGGCTTGCGGTGCCAACGCTGCAACGCTCTCGGCTGCTGCCGAATATCCCAACGGTCGCAGAAACAGGCCTGCCTGGCTTCAATGTGCCGTCCTGGTATGCGGTGGTGGCGCCGCGCGGGACGCCGGAACCGGCTGTCGAACGGCTGGCCCATGCCATGCGGATCGCGTTGGAAGACAGGGATGTGATCGGCATTCTGAACCGCAATGGGCTGGAGGCCATGCCCTCCACGCCGGCGGCATTCGCTGCCGCCTGGGCGGCGGAGCGCACCAAATGGGAACCCATCATTCGCGAAAGCGGCATCAAGATCGAATAGCCGCGAGGGGCCGATTGGGTTTATGATTGGCCAGAAAGGATCTTCTGCCCGTGAACGCCATGCCCCCCGATCCCACCCAGGCGCTGGAACAAGCAGCGCGCGCCGCTCGGGCAGCGACCATTGTGCTGGCCGGCGCGCCAAGCCCGGTGAAGGATCAGGCGTTGCTTTTGGCAGCGGCAGCCTTGCGCGAACATCAAGCGCAGATCATCGCTGCCAATGCTGAAGACATCGCCGCTGCACCTGGGCTGACACCGGCTTTTCGTGACCGGCTGCTGCTGAATGCCGCGCGCATTGAAGCCATGGCGAAGGGGCTTGAGGAAGTGGCGGCACTGCCTGACCCCGTTGGCCGTGTGCTTGCGGAATGGAAGCGCCCCAATGGGCTTCGTATGCAGCGCGTGGCGCAGCCGCTTGGCGTGATTGGCATGATTTTCGAAAGTCGCCCCAACGTCACGGCTGATGCCGCCGCGCTTTGCCTCAAATCCGGCAATGCGGTGATTTTGCGCGGTGGGTCAGAAAGTCTGCGCAGCGCTACCGCCATCCATGCCTGCATGGCGCAAGGGCTGAAGCTGGCGGGCTTGCCGGAAGCGGCGGTGCAAGTAGCCCCCAGCGCTGACCGCGCCTTTGTTGGCGCCATGCTACGCGCTTCCGGGCTGATTGACCTGATCGTGCCGCGTGGCGGCAAGGGCCTGGTGACGCGCGTGTTGGAAGAAGCGCGCGTGCCGGTGCTGGCGCATGCGGAAGGGCTTTGCCACACTTACATTCATGCTGGCGCGGATCACGCCATGGCGCGCGCCATCCTCGCCAATGCCAAGATGCGCCGCACCGGCGTTTGTGGCGCGACGGAAACCCTGCTGATTGATGCCGCCATCGCGCCCGTGCTTTTACCCGCGCTGATTGCGGATTTGCGTGCGCTAGGCTGCGATTTCCGTGCCGATGACGTCACGCGGGCCATCGTGCCGGGGCTGACTGCCGCCACTGATGAGGATTACGCCACCGAATGGCTGGATGCGATCCTGTCGGTGAAGGTCGTCTCCGGCATTGCAGAAGCCCTTGCCCATATTCGCCGCTTCGGCAGTGAGCATACGGAAGCGATCATCACCGAAGATGCCGCTGCAGCGCAGCAATTTCTGGATGGCATTGCCTCCGCAGTTGGGCTTTGGAATGCGTCCACGCAATTCTGCGATGGTGGCGAATTCGGCTTTGGTGCGGAAATCGGCATTGCGACCGGGCGGCTGCATGCGCGCGGTCCTGTGGGGCTCGAACAGCTTTGCACCTATCGCTACAAGATTTTTGGCACGGGGCAGGTCCGGCCTTGATGGGGCGGGGGTTTTTCGCGGCGCTGCTGGTGGGCCTGGCGCTTGCGCCCGCTGCTGAGGCCGCTTGCCCGGACGATGCGGCGATTGCGCACTTTGCCAGGCAGGTCTTGCAGCGGCAATCACCAGAGCCCTTCGCCGCGCTATCGCCCGCTGATGGCCGCTGCGTGCAGGACAAGCTGATAGCGATTTTCGCTCAACCTTTGGGCGACGTTGTCGGCTTCAAGCTTGGCCTGACCAATCCCGCCATCCAGCAGCGCTTCGGCATTGATCACCCGATCCGTGGCAGTGTTTTCCACGCCACCTTGCGCGCGAGTTCGGGCGCTGAGATCGAAGCACGTTTCGCCGCTGTGCCAGTGCTGGAAGCAGATATGCTGGTGCGTATCGGCATGGGTGGCGTTGAGACCGCGCTCAATCATCACGCCGCGCTGATCCGCCATATTGATCAGGTGATCCCCTTCATTGAATTGCCCGATCTGGTCTATGCGCCCGATTATCGTCCAAGCCTGGGGGATCTGCTCGCGGTCAATGTCGGCGCGCGGCTTGGCGTTGTTGGCCGACCCATTGCCGTGACGCCAAGCGCGGAATTCGCCGCGGCCTTGGGGCGCATGAGCATTTCACTCCATCAGGATGGGCGGGAGGTTTCGCGCGCGCCAAGTGCGGCCATTCTCGGCCATCCCTTGAATGCGCTCGCCTGGATCGCGCGGGATTTGGCGCGGGAAGGGCGCCATTTGCGAGAGGGGGATATGATCTCCTTGGGCTCCTTCTCCCCGCCGCAGCCGGTGGTGGCGGGCCAGGTCTGGACCGCGCGCTATGAGGGGCTTGGTGGGGCGCAGGATGTGGTGGTGCGCTTCCGGTGACGCGGGCGCTTCGCTGAAGCCGTGCCCCCTGCTATAATATCCTCCAGATTTGTTAGCGACCAAAGAAAGACTGGAAGCATGCCCGATACCTCCCCGCTCCACAGCGCAAGCAATCCGCTTTCCGTCGAATATTTTGATGTGCTGATTGTTGGTGCCGGCATTTCCGGGATTGGCGCCGCCTATCACCTCACCACCCAATGCCCAGACAAGCGCTTTGTTGTGCTTGAGAATGAGGAAAGCTTCGGCGGCACCTGGTGGACGCATAAATATCCCGGCATCCGTTCGGATAGTGACCTTCACACCTTCGGCTATCGGTTCAAGCCCTGGCGCGGCGCGCCTATCGCCACTGCCGAGGAAATCCTACGCTATATGGGCGAAGTGATCGCCGAAAATGATCTGTCGAGGCACATCCGCTATCGTCACCACATTACCCAAGCAAGTTGGGACAGCCAGACCAAGCTTTGGACCTTGGAAGTGCTGGACAAAACCAATGGCCTTCCCCGCCGCTTTACCTGCAAATTTCTCTATATGTGCCAGGGCTATTACCGCCAGTATCAGGGCTATATGCCTGAATGGCCGAATATGGCGGCCTATCAGGGCCGGCTGGTGCATTCCGAGGAATGGCCGGAAGGGCTGGAATATGCGGATAAGCGCGTTCTGGTGATTGGGTCAGGGGCGAGTGCTGCCACGATCATCCCGGCCATGGCAGCCAAAGCCGCCCATGTTGTGATGCTACAGCGTTCGCCCACTTATTTCCGCGTGGGCCGTAACGCGATTGAGATCGCCGAGGAATTGCGCGCGCTTGGCATTTCAGAAGACTGGATTCACGAAATCACGCGCCGTAAAATCCTTTTCGAGCAAGCCAAGTTCGCAAAACAGACCTTCACGCAACCAGAGTTGGTCAAGGAAGCGCTGCTGGATGGAATCCGTAACATTGTCGGGCAGGATTACGATATAGAGACCCATTTCACCCCCAGATATCGCCCCTGGCGGCAACGCATGGCCTTTGTGCCGAATGGCGATCTGTTCCATGGCATCGCCAGCGGCAAGGCCAGCGTGGTGACAGACGAGATCGAGGGCTTCTCGGAAAAGGGTGTTATGACCAAATCTGGTCAGGAAATCGAAGCGGATATCATTGTTGCTGCTACTGGTTTCAATCTGAATGTTCTCGGCGATATCGCCTTTGAAATTGATGGCAAGCCGCTCGATTTCCATGAAACGGTGACCTATCGCGGCATGATGTTTACCGGCATTCCCAATATGGTTTGGGTCTTCGGCTATTTCCGCGCTTCCTGGACCTTGCGCGCTGATTTGGTGGGTGATTTTGTCTGCAAATTGCTGAAGCATATGGATGCGAAGGGCAAGGCGCAGGTCGAAGTGGCGCTGCGGGAAGAAGACCATAACATGCCCATCCTGCCCTGGATTGATCCCGAAAATTTCAATCCAGGCTATCTGATGCGCGGCATGCATCTGCTACCACAACGCGGCGACAAGCCCGAATGGATGCATAATCAGGATTATTGGGCCGAGAAGGATGAATTCCCCCAAATAGACCTGAACGACGCTGCATTTGTTTACAAATAATCGGCGGCCGGGACGTCGCAGGCCAATTCACCTTGGCGCCTGAGCCGTTTATGCTCCCCCCATGAATCCATCCCGCTTCGGCGATGGTCGCCGCCGCCGCATCGGCCTTTTGGGCGGGTCCTTCAACCCGGCCCATGCCGGGCATATCCATGTCGCGCGCCAGGCCATGCGGGCGCTTGGGCTGGATCAGGTCTGGCTTATGGTCTCCCCTGGTAATCCGTTGAAGCCCCGGGCGGGCATGGCGCCGCTCGCTGACCGCCTGGCTGGTGCGCGACGCATCGCCGATGGCAGGCGGGTGATTGCGACCGATATCGAAAGCGGGCTCGGCACGCGCTTCACGGCGGATACGCTGGCAAAGCTGCATCGGCGCTTTCCCCGCGTGGTGTTCGTGTTTCTGATTGGCGCGGATAATCTGGTGCAGCTGCCCCGCTGGAAATTATGGCGCCGCATCGCCACTTCTACCCCCTTGGCGGTGCTGCCCCGCCCGGGTTGGACGCGACAGGCACTGCGTGGCGCGGCGGCTTCGGTACTGCGCCACCAGCGTTGCCGGCCCGGCGCGTTGCTTGCCGACCCGAAGCGGGCTACGAAACACGCCAATTGGTGTTTCGTTTCCGCCCGGGAACACGCCGCCTCCGCCACCGCAATAAGGGCGGCAGCGCTGCACCCGTGACACTTGGTTAAAAAAGACAGGAGGCGGCCATAGCCCGCAAGCCCACCCCGGCTGAAGAAAGCCCAAAGCGGCGCGTCGCCGCCGAGCCAAAACCCAAAGCCGCGACCAAGGCCAAGGCGAACGCCAAGCCGAAAGCTGCGGCCGTGCCCAAGGCGAAGGCTGCGCCGAAAACCGCTGCCGCCAAGCCGGCGCCGAAGCGTGCTGCAGCCAAAGCTGCCGCAGCTAAGCCAGCGCCAAAGCCTGCCGCCAAGGCCAGCAAGGCCGCGCCGAAAACCGCCGCTGCCGCGCCAGCGCCGAAGCGTGCTGCCGCCAAAGTCGCCGTAGCTAAGCCAGCGTCAAAACCTGCCGCCAAGGCCAGCAAGGCTGCGCCAAAAACGGCTGCTGCCGCGCCAGCGCCGAAGCGCGCCGCCGTCAAAGCAACTGCGGCTAAGCCAGCGGCAAAGCCTGCCGCCAAGGCCAGCAAGGCGGCGCCAAAAACGAAGGCCGTGCCTAAAGCAGAACCCGTCACCAAGGTCACAGCGCCTCGCCCCGCCCGCGGCAGGCGCCGCGAAAAAATTGCACCGGACCGGCTGGAAATACTTGTAGAGGCCGCGCGGCAAAGCCTGGAAGACGACAAGGCCGAAAACATCGTGGTCTTGGACGTAACTGGCCGCGCTGATTACACGGACCGGCTGATCATCGCGACCGGTCAGGTTGAGCGCCAATTGCAAGCCATGGCGACGCATTTGGATGAAGCGCTTGGCAAGGCCGGGTTGCACATCAAGCGAGATGCCATTCAGGCCTCGGGCGATTGGGTGCTGATTGATGCGGGTGATCTGGTGATCCACCTGTTCCGCCCGGATGCGCGAGAGCTTTATCGCCTGGAACGTATGTGGGGCCCGGAAAGCCCACTGACGACGGAGAATTCCGACGCCGCGCCTGAATAGGATCATCGCCATCGGGCGTATAAAGCCCGGGCCGGAAGCCGCCCTTTACGCGCATTACGCGGCGCGTCTGCGCCCGGCGCCCGAATTGGTCGAAATCCCCGAAGCGCGCGGCAGTGAAGCCGAAATCCGCCGTCGCGAAGGCGCTGCCATCCTGGGCGCCATCCCGGCCGGAGCAGTCCCTGTTGCCTTGGACCTTGGCGGCGCCATGCCCGATACAGAAAACCTGGCCGCGCTGCTGACACGCTGGGATGAGGCCGGGCGCAGCGCCTGCTTCATCATTGGCGGGGCGGAGGGGCTCGATCCTGCCGTGCAGGCGCGCGCAGAATATCGGCTCTCACTCGGGCCGCTCACCTGGCCGCATTTTCTGGTGCGCGGGATGCTGGCGGAACAGCTCTACCGGGTGCAGGCGATCAGGAGTGGGCATCCCTACCACCGCACTTGGCGACCCTAATGCGCAAAGCGGTTGCTGCAATAAACCTGGCCTCTTGCGCCCGCCAAAGGCGGGCGAGCGCCCGAATGGGCGCCGCTGCTTATGCAGCGAAGCCAAGCGCGCGGATGCGCGCGCCGGCGTCTGAGGGCGGATCGGCCACGATCCGCGACAGAGGAATCAAGTGAGCGCAAGAAGCGGATGGCGCGTGGGGCGCGCTTGGCCAAACATACAAGCATGAACGACATGCCCGAATCCCTGGATGATACCCGCTTCGCCGCCGTGCTGGCGCGCGATGCCGCGCCCGCCTGTGGCGCTTTTCTTTACGCTGTTACCAGCCAAGGGATTTATTGCCGCCCTGGCTGTCCTTCCCCCGCGCCGCTCCGCCGCCATGTGCGGTTTTTCGCCGATTGGGGCGCAGCAGAAGCCGCCGGCTTTCGCCCCTGCAAGCGCTGTGACCCGCGCGGTGATCGTGCGCGCCTGCAAGCGGAAGCGGTGCGCGCTGCCTGCGCCATGATCGAAGCTTCTGAATCCACGCCATCCCTCGCGAGCCTGGCAGCGCGCGCTGGCTATGCGCCGCATCATTTCCAGCGGATGTTTCGGGACATCACTGGCGTCACGCCGCGTTCCTATGCGGAAGGTGTGCGCGGGAAGCGCCTTTCAGCCGCGCTGGCTGAAGGGACGCGCGTTGCGGAAGCGGTTGCTGAGGCAGGCTTTGGCAGTGAAAGCCGCGTTTATGAAAACACCGCGCGACATCTTGGCATGCGCCCCGGTCGTGCGCGGCGCGGCGGCGCCGGTGAGGTGATCCGCATCGCCTGGGCGGAAAGCGCCTTCGGTCCTTTGCTCCTCGGCGCTACAGATCAAGGCGTGTGCTTCCTTGGATTTGGCGAGGCACGTGATGCTTTGGAAGGTGATTTGCGCGCACGCTTTCCCCAAGCGCGGATTGAATCAGCACCAGAAAAGATCAGCGAACTTGCCAATCGCGCCATCGCCTTCATCGCTGAACCGCGCGCTGCCTTGGAACTTCCCTTGGATTTGCGCGGCACGATTTTCCAGCGCCGCGTTTGGGAAGCGCTGCGCGGCATTCCGCTGGGCCAAACCACAACATACAGCGCGCTCGCCGCCGCCATGGGTGAGCCCAAGGCAACGCGCGCGGTCGCGCGGGCCTGCGCGCAAAACCCGGTTTCGCTCTCGGTGCCCTGCCATCGCGTGGTGGGGAAGGATGGTGATGTGACAGGCTATCGCTGGGGTGTTGCGCGCAAGCGCGCCTTATTGGCGGGCGAAAGGGGCGCCTGAGCTTCCTGGTCGCGTATCAGGTCCCGAAAACACGATCCCCGGCATCGCCAAGGCCAGGGCGGATATAGCCGTTCTCATCAAGCTTTTCGTCAATTGCCGCGGTCCAGATCGCCACATCGGGATGGGCTTCGCGCACATGGCGAATACCCTCGGGCGCGGCGAGCAGGCAGATGAAGCGGATGCGCGTGGCCCCGCGCGCCTTCAGCCGATCAAGTGCGGCGACGGCTGAATTGCCAGTCGCCAGCATGGGATCGAGCAGGATCACCAGGCGTTCGGCCAAATCCTCCGGCGCCTTGAAGTAGTATTCATGCGCTTCCAGTGTTTTGTGGTCGCGATAGACGCCAATATGCGCGACACCCGCTTCAGGCAGAAGGTTCAGCATGCCATCCAGAAACCCTATGCCGGCACGCAGCACCAGGGCGAAGATCGGCGGCTTGCCGGAAAGTTTTGGCGCCGACATGCGTTCCAGCGGCGTTTCAACCTCGCCCGCTTCAAGCGGCAGATCGGCCAAAGCGGCAGCGCCGAGCAGCATAGCGATGTCGCGCAGCAGGGCGCGGAAGGTGGGCACGGGGCAGGATTTTTCGCGCATCTGTGAAAGCCTGTGCTGGATCAGCGGGTGCCCCACCACCGTGAGCATGCCTGTATCATTCGATGCTGAACGCCTGGCCATGACGTGCTCCAAAACCGAGGTACGCCATTTCTTTAGGGGAGAATCGTCGGGGCTGGAAACAAATTTTCCGGCAGGTAGTGGCGTAAAAACAAGCATTTAGCCGTGCTGTTGACGCCGCAAAAGGAAAGAGGTGGTGGCAATGCTAAGGCTTTGGATGACTGAACGCTCACCCGATACAAAACCCAGGGTTGCATTTTTATAAAATACCACAATCATAAAGGTGTGAGTCTGGATCTTTTACATCCTGTCTTGGCGCCCATCCCCCTGCTCAGCCGAGGGCGTTTGGCTGTGCTCGGCCTTGGTTATGTCGGCCGGCCCTTGGCGCTTGGCGCTGCCGCCGCCGGCTATGACGTGATTGGTTTTGACCCAGCGCCCGAGGCGCGGGAGAGCGCTGAGAAGGCCCATGCTGGCGGTT
>CAMCHA010000059.1 GCA_945874515.1 Asaia bogorensis | reverse complement strand
GCCTTGCAGGCAGCGATATTGGCCCGCAGTGCCGCAAGTGCGGCGCGATCCTGTTCCATGAAAAAGGCACGCGCCGCGCCGCGCGACAAAGCCTCAAGCCCCATGGCGCCGGTACCCGCGAAGCCATCCAGCACGGCCGCGTTTTCCACCACGGCACGTCCGGCCCAGGGCGCATGCCAAAGCTGATCGAATATCGCTTGCCGGGCACGATCACTGGTCGGGCGGGTGGTGAGGCCTGGCGGCGCAACAAGCGCGCGCCCCTTCCAGCGCCCGGCAATGATCCGCATCAGCCCTTGCTGCGCCGCGGTGTCTGCGGCCCAGCATGGCGCGCGCGGGGTGTGCGTTGCGGTTTGGCGGCCTCGGCTTCCGGTGCTTCTGGTTCCGCCGCCGCTTCGCGTCTGCGCTTTGGTGCGTCCAGGCCCAATTGCTCACGCAGTACCTTGGCATTCACTTCTTCCGCCGCGCCGCGCGGCAGGGAGCCCAATTGGAAGGGACCATAGGCGGTGCGAATCAGGCGCGTCACCGCAAGTTCAAGATGCGCCATCACTTTGCGCACTTCGCGGTTCTTGCCTTCGCGCAGCGCCACGGTCAGCCAGGCATTGGTACCCATGCGCGCATCCAGCCCCGCTTCGATGGGGCCGTAAGCCACACCATCCACTGTCACGCCCCGCGCAAGTGCGGCCAAGGCGCGTTCATTCACCTTACCATGCACGCGCACGCGGTAGCGCCTAAGCCAGCCATTGGCCGGCAATTCCAGCTTGCGCGCCAGCGCGCCATCATTGGTCAGCAGCAGCAGGCCTTCGCTGGTGAGATCAAGCCTGCCGACCGAAACCAGCCGCGGCAGGCCCTGCGGCAGATTGGCAAAAACCGTGGGCCGGCCTTCCGGGTCGCGATGCGTCGTCACAAAGCCGGTTGGCTTGTGATAGCGAAACAGCCGCGTGCGTTCGGGCATGGCGATGGGCTTGCCATTAACGCTGATCTGATCACCCGGGGAGACAAAAGTGGCCGGGCTGGTCACCAGCTTGCCGCCAAGCCGCACCAGCCCTTCCGCGATCAGCTTTTCCACATCACGGCGAGAAGCCACACCGGCGCGGGCCAGGAATTTCGCAATGCGCTCACCGCGCGGGCCTTCGGCTTCGGCTTCATCTTCGGTGCTCATGCGCGGCAGGCCGCGATGAAGGCACGGAATATCGCCGGATCATCGGGATCAACGGCATATTCAGGGTGCCATTGCACGCCAAGGGCGAAGCGGTAGCCGGGGTGTTCAATACCCTCGATCACGCCATCAGGGGCCAGCGCATTGACCACGCCGCCATCGCCGATGCTGGCAACCGCCTGGTGATGCGCGGAATTCACCGCCATGCGCGGCTTGCCGATGATGCGCGACAGCAAGGTGCCCTCAGCGATGGTCACCTCATGCCCCGGTTCCGTGCGCGGGTTGGGCTGTTCATGGGCCAAAGCGCCTGGTACTTCATCAGGGATGTGCTGGATCAACTGCCCGCCAAGCGCCACCGCGAGCAATTGCTGCCCGCCGCAGATCCCAAGCACGGGCTTGTCGCGGGCCAAGGCCGCGCGGGTTGCGGCCATTTCAAAATCCGTCCGCCCGGGCTTCAGCGTGACTTTCGGGTGCGGCGCGCCGCCGCCCCAAAGGGCCGGGTCCACATCAAAGGCGCCGCCGGTCACCACCAGCCCATCCATCTCGGCCAGATAGGCATCCGCCATTTCGGGATGATGGGGCAGCGCCACGGGCAGGCCGCCTGCGGCGACGATGGCCGAGAAGTAATTCCGCCGAAGCGCATACCAGGGCAGCTTGGACCAGCCGCCGGCCTCTTCGGAATCGAGGGTCACACCAATCAGGGGAAGGGATCTCATGGTGCAGCTTTAGGCCAGATCGGCGCCAAAGGGAATCGCGCCCCCTGGACCAGCAAGGCGCGAAAAGGCAGGAAGACGTCATGACCCCCATGGAGATTGCGCTGGAAGAAGCCCGTGCCGCCGCTCAACGTGGCGAGGTGCCGGTGGGCGCCGTGGTCACCGACAAGACAGGCCAGGTGCTGGCGCGGGCGGGTAATGAGGTGGAGGCACGCCATGACCCTTCTGCCCATGCCGAAATGCTCGCCCTGCGTGCAGCGGCGCGGCACTTGGGCCAAACGCGGCTTGGCGACTGCACCCTGACCGTAACATTGGAACCCTGCCCCATGTGCGCCCAGGCGGCTTCCTTCTTTCGCGTCGCCCGCGTAGTTTTTGGCGCCTATGATCCGAAAGGCGGCGGGGTGGATCACGGGGCGCGGGTGTTTGCGGCTTCTTCCTGCCATCACCAGCCAGAAGTAGTGGGCGGCGTGCGGGAAGGCGAATGCGCAGCCCTGTTGCGCGGTTTTTTTGAAGCGCGGCGTTGACGGCGATGGAATAACTCAAAGATAACGCTTCGGCGTCATCGATTTTTTGCAGGAAGCCCCTTCATGCGCGTGCTCAAGGGTCAGGACCTCATGCAGGGGTCGGACCACGAATTTCTTGTCAATATTTATCGGCGTATCCTACTGCGCGGCCCGGATGAGATCGGCTATCGCCATCACCGGGACGTGATCGAGGCAGATCCCGGATGTCGCCGCAGTCTGATCGAGGGGTTCGCGGCCAGTAGCGAAGCCCGCCGCCAGGGCGAGGCCGTGCACATCGTCTGGGATGACGCAGAAATGCCGACTGCCACCCCGCCGGCAACGGCGCCTGAAGCCTTGATTGCGGCGCTGCGCGAAAGCCTTGGAAGCCTGGATGCGGCCGGCCTGACCGCGCTTGAAGCGCCCTTGGCCGAATGCCTTGAAGCCTTGCGCGCCGCTCGGCTTAGGGCATTGGAACGGGATGCATAATTTCGCCTTGAAGCAGAGCGAAAGAATTGGTGATGGCCCAAGCCTTGGCAGGCGGGCGTTTGGGGTTCAGTTTCGTCCCTGATTTTTCGAAAGGTCCAGGGCCTGATGAGCGAACCTCGCCCCATTCAATTGTTTGACGTAATGGCGCAGCAAAAGCTGGTCCGCCCGGAGCTTGATCGGCGCATCGCCGCAGTGCTCGATTCGGGCCGTTTCATTATGGGCCCCGAAGTGGCGGAGCTTGAAGCGGGGCTCGCTGGCTTCGCGGGGGCGGCGCATTGCGTTGGCGTTTCCTCAGGCACGGATGCGCTGCAAATCGCCATGATGGCGGAGGGGATTGGGCGCGGTGATGCGGTATTCCTGCCAGCCTTTACCTATACCGCGACCGCCGAGGTGCCTTTGGTATTGGGCGCCACGCCGGTTTTCGTGGATGTGGATAAATACAGCTACAATATGGACATCGCTGATCTTGAGCGGCGCATTGAGGAAGTGAAGCGCCGCGGCTGGCTGCGCCCGCGCGCGGTAGTTGGCGTTGATCTGTTCGGCCTGCCCGCGGATTGGCCAGCGATCGAAGGGATTTGCGCGCGCGAGGAGATGTTCGCGCTGGATGATGCCGCGCAGGCTTTTGGCGCCAGCATAAATGGCAAGAAGCTCGGCCGTTGGGGACATGCGACGGCGCTTTCCTTCTACCCCACCAAGACGCTCGGTGCTTACGGCGATGCAGGGGCGCTGATCACGGATGATCCGGTGCGGGCGGAACTTTATCGCAGTCTCCGCACCCATGGCGAAGGCAAGACCCGCTATGAGGTAGAGCGCACCGGCATGAATGGCCGGATTGATACCATTCAGGCCACCATCCTGGCCGCGAAGCTGCCGCTGCTGGCGGGCGAACTTGCCATGCGTGCCAAGATCGCCGCCGTCTATAACGCCGCCTTTGGCGCCAGGGTGGGCATTCAGGCCGCCCCCGCAGACGCGGTTAATGCCTGGGGGCTTTATACGATTCGGCTGCGCGATAGCGACCAGCGGAGCAAGGTCCAGGCGGCCCTGACCGCCGAGCGGATTGGGAGTGGCATCTATTACCCCAAACCGCTGCATCTCCAGCCCGCTTATGCCGCGCATCATGCAACAGCCTTCGCGGGTCAGGCGCCGCCGCTTGCCATTAGTGAAAGGTTGGCGGGGCAAGTGCTGTCGCTGCCCATGCACGCCTATATGACCGAAGAAGATGCGGCGCGCGTGGCCGAAGTCGTGCTGAAAAACTTGTAATTCCGGTTTGGTTTCGTCAGCATGGCCTCCTTCACCATAGGGGGCCGCGCCATGCATCGTCGCACGCTTCTGGCCGCAACCAGCGGTGCCGTTCTTGCCGCCAGCGGCAGGGCGCGCGCCCAAGAACCTGTTGATGTCGCGCTGGTCCTGGCTGTTGATGTGTCCCGTTCCATTGATGAGGATGAGGCAAAGCTGCAGCGCGAAGGCTATCGCGATGCGGTGACCGATCCGGCTGTGATTGCAGCCATTCGCGGCGGCATGATCGGCGCCATTGGCTTGGTCTATATCGAATGGGCGGGCATTGAATATCAGCGCACGGTCCTGCCCTGGACGCGCATCGCCGCTGAAGCCGATGCGCGCAATTGGGCGGCGGCTTTGGCGCAAGCGCCGCGCGCATCGCTTTCCTGGACCTCCATCTCGGGCGCTATCATCCATGCGCGCCGTGAATTGGCCGCCTGCCCCTTTGAAGCGACGCGGCGCGTGATTGATGTCTCGGGCGATGGGCTTAACAATAGCGGCCCGCCGGTGGAGGTGCTGCGTGATGAGGCGGTGGCGGAAGGCATCGTGATCAATGGCCTGCCCATTGTGAATGATCGCCCGACCTTCGGCCGCCCGCCGCCACCCAATCTTGATCTTTACTTTCGGGATCGCGTGATAGGCGGGCCGGGCGCTTTCTATATTGCGGCAGAGGATTTCAATAGTTTTGGCCAGGCCGTGAAGCGCAAGCTGATCCGCGAGATTGCTTGACTAACCAGTAGGGAAATGTTCCGCCAGACCGAAGAAAAGGCACTGTTTATGCCATAGCGTCAGAAAAACATCACGGCATCTGACTTGACTAGAATTAAGACTTCGCGGACGAACCGCACCCAGGTGAAATTGCCTAAAAAATAGATTGGAGACCAGATCGATGATGCCTCGTTTGATGGCCGAACTTTTCGGCACCTTGTGGCTTGTTCTTGGTGGCTGTGGTGCTGCCGTTTTAGCGGCTCAATTCCCGCAAGTTGGTATTGGCCTCCTTGGCGTTTCCTTTGCCTTTGGCCTTACGGTGCTGACCATGGCCTATGCGGTTGGCCATGTGTCTGGCGGACATTTCAACCCGGCAGTGACTTTGGGCTTGGTCGCCGGTGGGCGCTTCAAGGCGGCTGACGCAGTGCCTTACATCATCGCCCAAGTCATCGGCGCCTTTCTGGGCGCCTGGATCCTTTACGTGATAGCAACGGGCAATGGCAGTAATCCCTTGGCTGGCGGTTTCGCGTCGAATGGATTTGGCGCGCATTCCCCGGGCAAGTTTTCGCTCATGGCAGCTTTTGTCTGTGAAGTGGTGATGACCTTCTTCTTCCTGATCATCATCCTTGGTGCCACGCATCGTAAGGCTGCCGCGGGTTTTGCGCCTATTGCCATCGGGCTTGGCTTGACGCTCATCCATCTTATCAGCATCCCGGTGACCAATACTTCGGTAAATCCGGCGCGCAGCACTGGGCCTGCCCTTATCCATGGCGGCTGGGCGCTTGAGCAATTGTGGCTTTTCTGGTTGGCGCCGATTGTGGGCGCGGTGCTCGCAGGTGTCGTCTCGCGCCTGCTGTGGCCTCAAGAAAACGACTGAAGGGGTTCTGTCCCCCGTTATGGCATGATGGTGTTGGCGGGATCAGTCATTCCCGCCAGCATTGACCGCACCACCTGACGCCATTGGAAAGGCAGCGAGGCTTTTTTCCACCAGATTCGGCAGGCCCCGGCAAAGCTCAGACACGCGGGGCAAGTCCTGCGCCACGCAGGCTTCCTCCAGCGAAGAAGCAATTGAACGCAAGGCCGCCGCACCAAAAGTGCCAGCTGCGGATTTCAGCCCATGCGCTTCTTCTTCGATGACCGAGACATCATCGGTGGCGATCACCCGCGCCACCCGCGCACGGGTTTCATCAGCAAAAACGCCAATGAGGCGCGGCAGCCGCCCTGGCCCAACAGCGGCGCGCAATTCCTGCAAGGTAGTGTGGTCAATCAGCGTCGGACCAGCAGGGTTTGGCTCCTTCACCGCTGCTTGAGAGCGCCGCGGCCGATTTTCCAATATGTCTGAAACGGCCGTCAGCAGCGCGGTTAGGTCCATGGGCTTCGCCACATGCCCATCCATACCCGCTTCAAGGCAGCGTGCTACCTCATTGGGCATGACGGCTGCCGTCATGGCAATGATCGGCACGCGACCAGCCGGGCCTTCCAAGTCGCGGATTGCGGCCGTTGCAGCCAGCCCATCCATGCGCGGCATGCGCACATCCATCAGCACCAGATCATAAGCGGCGGTACGTGCGGCGCCGAGCGCTTCTTCACCATCACGCGCCAAATCCACCGCATAGCCGGCCTTGCGCAGAATGGCGGCGGCAACAAGCTGATTGGCTTCGCCATCCTCGGCAATCAGGATGCGCCCGCGCGCGCCCGGCGGATGCTTGATGAGGGCTGGTTTCGGCAACAGCGTGCTCGGTGGGCGCCCGGATTCTGCAATGGGGCGCAGCGGAATTTCAAACGAGAAGGTGGAGCCCTTGCCGGGCGAAGACGCCAGCACAATCCGCCCGCTCATCAGCCCGACCAGGCGCTTGCAGATCATGAGGCCAAGGCCAGACCCACAATAACGCCGCGCCGTTTCTGGCCCAGCTTGCGCGAAACGCCCGAATAGCCGCGCCTGTACTTCGGGCGGCATGCCGATGCCCGTATCGGCCACCACAAAGCGCACCTGGCCCGGCGCCTCGGCGCGCTCCACGCGAATGCCAACGCCACCAACGGCGGTGAATTTCACGGCATTATCAGCAAGGTTCAGCAATACCTGGCGCAGCCGGCGCGCATCACCAATCACGCGCGCGGGCAGCAGCGGGTCAATGCTTGCGGAAAGCCGGATGCCCTTTTCCGCAACGGCGGGGGCAAGCAGATCAAGCACTTCGGCCACCGGCGCGGCCAGGTCGAAGGCTTCTTCCTCAATCGCCATATGCCCCGCTTCGATGCGCGACAGATCAAGCATTTCATTCACAGTCGCGAGCAGCAATTCACCACAGCGCCGCGCCGTTTCCGCATAGGCGTGCTGTTCGGCATCAAGCGTTGTATCCAGCAGCAGGGAAATAGTGCCCATCACGCCATTCATGGGTGTGCGGATTTCATGGCTCATGAAGGCCAGGAAATCGCTTTTCTCGGCATTGGCGCGTTCCGCCGCGCGCCGGGCGCGTTCCGCATCGCGGGCGAATTGCTCACGTGCGGAGACATCATGTTGGATGCCGAAAATATAGCGGACTGCGCCATCATCGCCGAACATCGGCGACAGATGCAGTTCATTTACAAAACGCGATCCATCCTTGCGATGATTGACAATTTCAACGTCAAACGATTTGCCATTCCCAATCGCTTCACGTAGCGCCTTGATGTGGCGCGGATTGGTGCCAGGCCCTTGCAGGAAGCGGCAATTGCGCCCGATGACTTCTTCTTCACTATAGCCGGTGATGCGATAAAATGCCGGGTTGGCGTAAATGACCGGGCAATCAGGTAGGTTCGGATCGCAAACAACGATCCCTGTCGGCGCCGCAAGCACGGCAGCGCCAAGCACGCCCTGCAAGGGCGTCGGCAGATTGGCCGGGGCGTCACTCGCTGTAGGATACGAGTGCTTCGAATGGGACATCGAGCTTCCTCCTCCCTTCAAGAAATGACAGTTCAATCAGCGCAGCAGCGGCCGGCACCACGGCGCCCGCCTGGCGCAGCAAGCCAATGCCCGCCGCCATGGTGCCACCGGTCGCCAGCAGATCATCCAAGATCACGACGCGCTGGCCAGGGCTGATGGCATCGGCCTGCATTTCAACCCGGTCAGTGCCGTATTCCAGCGCGTAATCAAGGCCAATGCGCTCACCGGGTAACTTGCCCCGCTTGCGGAGCATGATGAAGCCAAGCCCCAATTCGAGCGCAAGCGGTGCGGCCACCAGAAAGCCGCGGCTTTCAATGCCGGCCAAAAGATCAGGCTTATAGGGGCTGATCGCCCGCGCCATGCGCGCCATCGCAGCGCGCCAGGCCGGGCCGTGCCGGAGCAGGGTGGAAATGTCATAGAAAAGAATGCCCGGCTTTGGAAAATCCGGGATGCCGCGGATATACGCCTTGAGGTCAAGTTGGTCGTTTGTGTCTGTCACGTTTCTTCGCTGTCTTTGCTT
The DNA here is from genome assembly GCA_945874515.1 of Asaia bogorensis. GTDB lineage: Bacteria > Pseudomonadota > Alphaproteobacteria > Acetobacterales > Acetobacteraceae > Neoroseomonas > Neoroseomonas bogorensis_B. Next base: position 1,185 of record CAMCHA010000059.1, on the reverse strand, counting down.
CTGCTGTACCGACCAGCCCCCTGCCGCCTTGGCGGGAGAGGCGTGAGCGAGCCCTTCCTGAGGGATCATAACTACGTGACACTTAGAATGTCCAGTCAAGTTGACACTAGTGGCAAAATTTATCTTCCGCCCCTAACTAGGGGCTATGTCAAAACCCATGCTCGCCGGCATCATCGGCATTAGCGGCTTTCTGGTCTATATGGCGGCAGTCATCATGCTTGCCGATCATGTGCTTGGCACGCATTGGACGGTTGAATTCGTCTATTTCGCGCTAGCCGGCATTGTCTGGGTGTGGCCCGCCAAGGCCCTAATTATCTGGGCTGCGCGCTGATATGTTTGGTCGGAGTGAGAGGATTCGAACCTCCGGCCCCTGCGTCCCGAACACAGTGCTCTACCAGGCTGAGCTACACTCCGAGGCCGACCGTGACAATGAGCGGCTATAGCGGGCGGGGCTAAACCCCGCAAGCGGGAAGGCGGCGGGCTTTCGCTGATAGCCTGTCATTGCCATCCTTTGCGATAAGTTCTTTCTTAATGCGTCACCACGCCCCTTCACACAATATCGGGACAATGAGATGAAACTTTGGAAATATGCCGCTACGCTCGCCACGGTGCTTGCCCTTACGGCGCCCGCCTGGGCTCAGGGGGATGTGATTGCTGCCCGCCGCGATGGCTTGAAAGGCATTGCGCGCCAGATGGAAGGCATCAAGGCAGTAGTTGATCAACGTGGCGACCCGCGCACGACAGGCGCCGGCATTGCCGAAATGATCGGCTTTTTTGAAGGCTTTCCCGCACGCTTCCCGGCGGGCAGTGGTTCGGGCGATACGCGCGCCCTGCCGGCGATTTGGACTGATCGGGCCGGATTCGAAGCCGCCAATACAAACATGGTGACCCAGCTTCGCGCCTTGCAAGCGGCGGGAGCTTCAGGCGACCAAGCTGCCTTTGGTGCCGCTTTTCAGCAAACCGGGGCTACTTGCGGCGCCTGCCATCGCCCCTATCGCGGCCCGGCCCGGTAAGCGGGCTGGCTTGACAGGGCTTGGTTGGGGGCAGAGCGCCTTAAAAAAAGCGGATGAGCAGGAATACCGCTGACCCGGCCAGAACCAGCAGACCAAGTGCGAGCCGCCCTGAAGCCAGGCGCGGCGCCTTGGCGCCTTCGGGCAGCAGCTTTTCACCGGTCAGCATGGGCAT
>CAMCHA010000058.1 GCA_945874515.1 Asaia bogorensis | reverse complement strand
CGGCTCCAGCGAAATTCCACGATGAAGGCGAGCAGAAACACACTATAGGCATGCATCAGGCTGGCGCTGATGGTGAAGGCCAGAAAGCCGCCGGCCAGAATGAACCAGGCGCGGCGCGAAGGGGCTTCCTTCATATCTGCCCCATCCCTGGCGGAGCGCCCTTGTGCTGCACCCGATAAGGCCCCCGGCCTGATGTTGCGTGAGCCGCAGCATGGCGCCGGCGCGTCCCGCGCGCAATGCCGCCCCTTGGCCCGCCCCTTGGCGGCAGGCGCTTCCCGGTTCATGCTGCGCTAGGCCGCGAATTCGGAGGAAACATGAAGCCGCGTATTGTTGTTGTCACGCAATCCATGGTGGATGAGGCGGTGATCCAGGAAATGGCGCCGGATGGTTTTGATTTGCGTATCGCCAAGCCCGGCGGCGCGGATTGGAAGGAAGCGATGGGTGGGGCCGAATACCTCGTCGGCTTCGTGGATATGCTGGTGAAGGATGAGCTTTACGCCATCGCCCCCAAGCTGAAGCTGATCCAGGTATTGAGCGCGGGTTATGACCGCGCGGATATCGCTGCAGCCCGACGTGGTGGTGTGCCCTTTGCCAATAATGGTGGCGCGAATTCCACCGCGGTTTCCGAACATGCTGTGTTGCTGATGTTGGCAGTATCGCGACAATTGATTCGCCAGCACGCCAATGTCGCCGCTGGCCGTTGGCGCGGCAATCAAACGCCGAAGCTTTATGAATTGCGCGGGCGCACGCTTGGCATTGTGGGGCTGGGGACCATCGGCAAGAAAACCGCGCGGCTTGCGCAGGCTTTCGGCATGAATGTGCATTACTATGATACTGCGCGGCTGCGCGAAGAAACCGAAGATGCGCTGAATGTGCGTTTCAGATTGTATCGGGAATTGCTGCGGACATCTGATATCGTCTCGCTCCATGTACCGCTGAATGCCAGCACCAAGGGGCTATTGGGCGAAGCCGAATTGGCGCTGATGAAGCCGACTGCCTTCCTGATCAATACCAGCCGTGGGCCGGTGGTGGATGAAGCAGCGCTTCATCGCGCGCTATCTTCCGGGCAGATCGCCGGTGCCGGGCTGGATGTGTTTGATCAGGAACCGCCGCCGCCGGATAATCCGCTATTCAACCTGGATAATGTAGTGCTCACCGCGCATATGGCCGGCCCCACCCAGGACAGCAATATCGCCCGTCTGCGCAATGCTTTTGACAATGTGCAGCGCGTGGCGCGGGGCGAGGCACCGCTTTGGGTCATTCCGGAATTGAACGAATAGGAACGCCAATCATGTCATCCGAAACTATCACGCGCGCGATTGAAAAACTGGTCGCGGTGCATAAGGGCGGCGCGCCCATCGCCAATCTGGGCGATGCCGCACCAGGCAATGAGGCGGATATCTTCGCCCTCCAACGCGGTGTGCTGAAGGCGCTTGGCGGTTCTATTGGCGGCTGGAAATGCGCGACCCCGCCTGGCAAGCCCACTAATTTCGGCATCATGGCCGCCAGCGGCGCGCGCCAATCCGGCGGGCGTTGGGGGGTAGCGAATACGCGCCCTGTTGGCCTTGAGACCGAAGTTGCTTTCCGCCTTAAGCGCGATCTGCCACCGCGCGGCAGCGCCTATAGCCGCGAAGAAGTGCTGGACGCGGTGGATGCTGCCTTCCCGCTGCTTGAATTGGTGCAATCACGCTATGCCGATCATAAGATCGTGGCACCCGCTGAAGGCATGGCTGATAATATCGCGCATCTTGGCTATGTGGTGGGCGCCGATGTCGCAGATTGGCGACGCTTTGATCTGCCCAATCTGGCCGTGCGGCAATCCTATGACGGTGCGGTGCAGGTGGATCAGAAGGGTGGCAATCCCTCCGGCGATCCGGTGCTGCCTTTGGTCTGGCTCGCCAATCATCTGCATGGGCTTGGCGAGCATTTGCGCGCCGGTCAGGTAGTGACGACCGGCACCTATACGGGCTGCATCTTCGTCCCGCCCGGCCAGCGCGTGCAGGCCGGGTTTGCGGGGTTTGGTGAGATTACTTTCGATCTCACCTGACAGGATCTACAACCCAAGCTTGCCGGCCACACCCAATTCGCCGGCAAGCTTGGTGAGCACCTCAATCGTCCTGTCCTCAATCTCGATCCCATTGGCGCGGCGATCAGCCTCACGCATCGCTTCAAGCTCACCGGGGTAGAAGACGCCCTGGCTGCCTTCGGCGGGCGGCGTATCCTTCAGATAGCGCGCGAAATCTGCGACTTCCTGTTTGAATTGCGCAAGTGGGCGAAACGCCTCCACCTTGAACACCGCCATGAAGCAGCCGTCATTATGCCTACCCGTGGGCTCCACGCCAAAGCCAAGCCCGGTCAGCAGGCCACAGAGGATTTCCACCATCGCCGCCAGGCCAAAACCCTTATAGCCTTCGGTGCCACCGAGCGGCAGCAAAGCGCCGCCTTTCTTCAATTGCGAAGGATCGCGCGTGGGCTTGCCATCCGCGCCAATCACCCAACCATCCGGCACTTCCTGCCCGCGCGCTTGCGCCAGAAAAACCTTGCCGGCAGCAGCGGCCGAGGTTGCCATATCCAGCACGAATGGCCCGGCCAAATCCGAAGGCACCGCAATGGAAATCGGGTTGGTGCCAAGCCGCGCTTCACGCCCACCGAAGGGCGCCACCGCCTTTGGGGAACGTCCGGAATCCGCCGTACAAATCCCAATCATACCGGCTTCAGCGGCCATCAGTGGATAGCTCGCCAACCTGCCAATATGCCCCTGCCGAAACACGGTGGCAGCCGCGACATTGGATGTCTGCGCTTTTTCGATGGTGTAGCGCATGGCTTTTTCATTGGCGACATAACCAAAGCCCCAATGCCCATCAATCACCGATGTGGTCGCAGATTCCTGCACAATCTTCCACGGCGCGCCGGGCACGATATGCCCAACCTTGATCCTTTCGATATAGCCCGGGATCATGATGATCCCATGCGAATCATGGCCCACCAGATTGGCGCTGGTGCAATGCCGCGCGACGGTTTCCGCCTCATCCGCTGGCGTGCCGGCAGCGATTAGAAGTGTGCGGCCGATTTCCTTGACACGATCGGCACTAAGTTTAGGCATGGTATCCCCCTTTTCAATCCTGCAATATCAATCTGGCTTGATCCCGCTGGCGCGCACAACCTCGCCCCAGCGTGCCCAATCTTCCTGAATCACTTTGGCATAATGTTCGCGCGTGCCGCCAACCGGTGTGGCGCCGAAGCTCCGCACGCGTTCGGCGACATCGGGCTGACGCAGAATGGCGTCCAGGTCTTGCGAAAGCCTGTCCAGAATGGGTTCAGGCACACCGCGCGGTGCCATGATGCCACCCCAGAAGGTCACGTCATAACCCGGCACCGTTTCAGCAAAGGTCGGCACATCCGGGTAGGTCGGCGAACGTTCCGCGCTGGTGATCGCAATCGGGCGAATGGTGCCGGCTTCAATCAAAGCGCGTGTCGCAAACAGTGAGTCACTCGCCAATTCCACATCGCCGCGCACCAGCGCCGTGAGGGAAGGGTGATTGCCATTATAGGGCACCATCGTCAGTTCTATGCCCATCCGCTGCATCAAAATGACCAGCGATAGGTGATTCACACCGCCGCTGCCCGGATGCGAAACTGTCAGCCGGCCCTGGCGCTGCTTCGCCATTTCAATCACCTGCGGCAGGGTGCGTGCTGGGAAATCGCTACGCGACACCAGCAGCAAAGGCGAGGATTGCGCCATGGAAACCGCGGAAAATGCCTGCGTCGGATCAAGCCCCGCGGCGCGATTGACCAAAAGCGTGATAAGCGTGGAGGAAGACGCGAAAAGATAGGTATAGCCATCCGCCGGTTGCCGCGCGACATGTTCCGCCGCCAGCAAAGTGCCCGCGCCGGGGCGGTTTTCAACGACGAAAGTGCTGCCAGGAATACGCTCGCCCAGCTTCGCGGCAAGCAAGCGCGCCATGATGTCATTGGCGCCACCTGCGGCAAAGCCCACCACAATGCGCACCTGCCGCGCGGGCCAGGCTTGCGCATGCGCACGGCCCGACAACACGCCAATGAGCGCTGGTGCGGCCAGCAAAGCGCCGCGGCGATGAATGCCTGTCATGGCCTTGTCTCCTCCGTCTTGTTTCTTGCCTGAAGGCTAAGCCGGCCCGGACCCGCTCGGCAAGCCTCAGTCCGTAAGGCTTGAAAGCGCCGCCGCTTCGGATCAGGTTGTCAGCACCGAAGCCCAAGGGAATGCGCCATGACCGATCTACCAAAAGCCGATGCCGCAACGCGCGCCTGGTTTGACGCCTGGCTGGATCGTTTCGCCGGTTTTGTGCGTGAGGTTGATTACGCTTCCGCGCGCCCGCTTTTCCATACGGATGTCCTGGCCTTTGGCACGCATCGCGATGTGATCCCAGGGCTTGCCGCATGGCAGGCGACGCAATGGGATAATGTCTGGCCGAAGACCGAGGATTTCCGTTTTACCCTTTCTGCAACCTATGTGCTGGCATCGGATGATAAATCCATGGTGGTTGTCGTGGCACCCTGGACCAGCACGGGCTTTCACCCGGATGGCAAGCGCTTTGAAAGGCCAGGCCGCGCAACCATGATTTTTCATGGCAAGCCTGATGCGTGGCTATGCGTGCATTCGCATATGTCGCTCAATCGCGGTGTGCCGCAATCAAGCCACGCCAACCGTCCCGTGAAGGCGCCCTAAATTCGCCGTTTTGGGAAGGGCACTATCCATAGCCACGTCTTACGGAGCCACCCCATGCGTCGCACCAGCCTTGCCCTTACGCTGCTTGCCCCCGCTGCGTTTGCGGCGGAAATGCCAATCCGTGGCGTGACGCTTTCCTCAGCCGGCATCGCGCAGATTGAACGCGCCGGCGAAGTCGCGGCGAATGCGCCGGTCGTATTTCGCGCCCCGCTTGGTGATGTGGATGATCTGCTGCGATCGCTGATGATCCTCGATCCCGCCGGGCGTGTTGAAGGTCTCAGCCTGCCAGCGCGTGATCTGTTGAATGAGGCGTTTCGCGGCCTGCCGCTCCGCCCTGCGGATTTCGAAAACCGCGCAAGTTTGCTGAATGCGCTCCGCGGTCAGGAAGCGGAAGCCGCAGGTGCGCGCGGGCGCATTGCCACGGCAGCGGAAACCGACGCCGGGCTTACGCTTTCGCTGATTGCGCCGCGCGGTCTGCTCTCTGTCCTGCTGAAGCCAGGCGATGAAGTCACGCTGACCGACCCGGCGCTCGCCGCCCGTGTAGCACGCGCGGCGGAAGCACTCGCGGCGGCGCGCAGCGATGATGAAAGGCGCATCGAAATCCGACTGAGGTCTGATCGCGCGCGGCAGGTGGCAGTGATCTATATTGCCGGCGCGCCGCTTTGGAAGCCGTCCTATCGGCTCATGGCGCCCGCGTTGGGCGCAACGGGTGGGCAGGCGCGGTTGATGGGCTGGGCCGTAGTGGAAAATGCCTCGGGCAGTGATTGGGAAGGGGTGCGGATTTCGCTGGTGTCGGATGATGCGGCAGCCTTCCGTCAGCCGATATTTGAGCCCATCACCGTGCCGCGCCCTGAATTACCGGTGCGGATTGCCGAAGCCATTCGGGTGCGGCCCGATACTGGCCCGATGCCCCGCATGCCGGCCGCTGCGTCCATGATGGCACCGCCGGCGGCCGCTCCTCCACCCACCATGAATGATCTGATGAATGCACCCTCGGTATCGGCCGCGCCTGCACCCGCACCGGCGCCGGCGCCCGCGCCGCTCGCCGTGAATGTCGCAGCTCAGGCCGCTGCCGGGCGCGTCGCCTTCACCCTGGAACGACCAGTGACACTCCGCAGTGGTGAAACAGCGAATCTGCCTTTCCTTGATCTGAGCCTGCCGGCGGAACGGGTCTGGTGGGTCCAAAACCTATGGACTGTGCGCCCACTTCAAGCGCTGCGCTTCCGCAATACCTCCAACCACGTGCTGCCTGATGGGCTGGTGACGGTGTTCGATGGTGACGGCGCACCGAGTTTTCTGGGAGATGCGGAATTGCGCGCGCTATCGCCCGGCGACCAACGCCTGATCGCGTTCGCGCGCGATCGTGATGTGCGCCTTTCCAGTCAAAGTATCGACCAGTTTGAACCCACGCGTTTCAGTCTCCGACGCGGCTTCATGACCGTTGAAGTAAAAAGCATTATCGGAACTGTCGTCACGATTGATCCACTCCGCGCCAGCGGCGTAATGGTGATCGACTTGCAGCGCCCACCCGGCGCAACACCTCGCTTTCCAGTTGCAGCGGAAGGCGCTTTTGGCCTGCGTTACGAAACGCAACTGGAAGCCACACCGAAAACCATACGGCTCGACTTTGAGCGGACGCAGAGCCAGGATATCGCGCTTTGGGATCAGGGGCTTGGCGATCCGCTACTACTGCAACCGGCGCAGTTTGATTTGGAGGCCTCGCTGCGGCGCCTCCCCGGCGGGCCGGGTTCGGTTGAAATGCTCCAAGAAGCCCTCTCCCGCACCGGCACCGATGTGCCGGGGCGCGATGTGCTGGCCTCCACCATCACCGCGCTACAGCAAATCCGCACCTTGCTCGATACCGCGCGGCTTGCCGCACGCGAAGCACGCTCAGCCGATCAGGCGCTGACCCGTGCCCGCCAGGCGGTGGAAGATCGCACCGGCGGGGAACAACAGGCAGCACGCCAGCGGCTCAATGCCGCCAGCCGAGAGGCGGAAGCCAAAGGCGCCGCATCAAGCCGCGCCTTTGAAGCCTGGCAGCGCGCCGTGATCGCGCTGCTGCAACAGGGTAGCTAACCGCTTATTCCGGCTTCACGCCCGCGGCGCGCAACACGGCGGCGCTGCGGGCAAATTCTTCCCGCACATAGGCGCTGAACGCCGCAATGGTTGCATATTGCGGTTCAATCTCAATGCCGATGTCAACCAGGCGCGGCTTGATGCGTTCCATCGCTGCGTTGAAGGTGACGTTCAGCGACTCCACAATGCCGCGCGGCGTTTGCGCGGGCGCGAAGGCGCCAATCCAGGCAGCACCTGACCAAGCCGGCAGGCCAGCTTCGGTGGCTGCGGGAATCTCCGGCAAGCTCGCCACGCGCTGAGACCCTGAAATGGCAATCGGGCGCACCGTACCGGCGCGGATATGGGAAGTGGCGGAAGCCGTTGGGTCCACCGCCATATGCGCCTCCCCTGAAATTACCGCCGCCATGGCGGGGCCACCACCGCGATATTGCACCATCTGCATTTCCACATCCGGCAGCGCGGCGCGGAAGACTTCCGATGTCAAATGATTGGCGCTGCCAATCCCGGCGGAAGCGAAATTGATCTTGCCCGAATTGGCCCGCAGCCAGACGATCAAGGATCGCATATCGGTCGCTGGGATATTGCGGTTGATCACCAGCACCTGCGGAATGCGGCCCAAATGCGCAATCGGGGCGAAATCCGCAATCGGATCATAAGGCATGCGCGCCACCAGGCTGGGCGCGATCACATGCGCATTGGAATGGATCATGATGGTATAGCCATCCGGCGCTGCCTTGGCAGAAGCTTCCGCCCCGATCAGCCCCGCAGCACCACCGGCGCGGTTTTCAATCACCATATTCTGCCCGAGCATCTGGCCTGCCGCATCGGCTGCCAGCCGCGCCACCACATCCGTCGCTCCCCCGGGGGCGAAGGGTACAATCACACGCATTGGCCGTTCCGGCCGCCAGGCCCCCTGCGCGCGGGCGGATACAATGGCAGGTGTGGCAAGCGCGAGCGCCAAAGCGGCGCGACGATTAAGCTGCATGATTTGGTGTCCTTCCCAGATTTAATTCTTCGCTTGCCGCAGGCTTATACAGATTTTCCACCCCGGCGCCATGGATCATCCGCTGGCCTCGGGTTATGCCTAAGGGCAAAGAAGGATCGCTACCATGAAAACCGCTGCCGAAGCCCTAATTGAATTCCTCGCCGCCCAGGGCATTGACCGCGCCTTTTGCGTGCCCGGTGAAAGCTATATCGCGCTGCTTGATGCGCTGCATGCCCATCCCAGCATGGATTTGGTGACCTGCCGCAGTGAAGGCGGCGCGGGCTTCATGGCGGTGGCCGATGGTAAAATGACCGGCAAGCCCGGCGTGGTGCTCGTCTCGCGCGGGCCTGGCGCCTGCAATGCCTCCATCGCGGTGCATACGGCGGAACAGGATGCGGTGCCGCTGATCCTGCTGATCGGGCAGGTGGAAAAGCGCGATCTGCGCCGCAATGCCTTCCAGGAAATTGACTATGCCCGCATGTTTGGCGGCATCGCGAAATGGGTAGGCGAGGCGACCAGCGCGGATCAGGTGCCGGAATTGATCGCGCGCGCCTATGCAATGGCGATGCAGGGCGTGCCGGGGCCGGTGGTGCTCAGCCTGCCGGAAGATGTGCTTGCCGAACCCTGTGCGGCGCCCATCCCGCCGGCCACCATCGCAGCCCCCGCGCAGCCGGCGCCCGCTGATATCGCGCGGCTGGCCGCCATGCTGCGTGGTGCGGCGCGCCCAATCATTCTTGCAGGCCATGCCCTTGACACACCTGGCGGACGCGAAGCCCTGCTGGCCTTTGCGGAAGCCTGGCAGACCCCGGTCGCGGTTTCCTTCCGCCGGCAGGATTTGTTCCCGAATAACCATCCGCTTTATGCGGGTGATCTTGGCCTCCGGAACCCGGATGCGCAGCGCGCCGCTTTCGCCGATGCGGATCTGGTGGTGGCCCTTGGCACGCGGCTGACGGATATCACCACCCAAGGTTGGACATGGCCCGCGCCGGGGCAAAGGCTTGCGCATATTTGTGCGGAGCCGCGCTTTCTTGGCTGGCATTTCCCGGCGGAGCTTGCGGTTGCTGCCGATGCGCGTGCGGTTCTGGCGGCACTCGGCGCGGAAAAAGCGGGGGCACCCGCTGCGCGCGGCGCCTGGGCCAAGAAGCTGCGTGATTTGCAAACCGCCGATAGCCAGGTGGCCGCGACCACGCATAATGATGGCGTCGCCTTCGCGCGTATCGCCAAGCTGATCGGCGAAATCGCGGCACCCGATGCAATGATTGCGCTGGATGCCGGCACTTTCGGCGCACCGTTTTATCGCAAGATCGCCTGGGTTTCGCCGCGCCGGCTGCTGGCACCAGTGGCCGGTTCCATGGGTTTTGGCGTGCCGGCCGGCGTGGCGGCTTCCCTGCGTTTCCCCAAGCGGCAAGTAATTGCGCTGGTGGGTGATGGTGGCGCCTTCATGACCGGCGGAGAATTCGCGGTGGCGGTGGCGCGTGGTGTGCCGCTGAAGATGATCCTTTCGGATAACGGGTCTTACGCTTCCATCCGCATCCATCAGGAACGCGCCCATCCGGGCCGTGTCAGTGGCACCAGCCTGGAAAACCCGGATTTCGCTGCCTGGTGCGCGGCTTTTGGTGTCCCGGTGACGCGCATTGAAACGGATGCGGATATGCCGAAGCTTGCTGAAGCGCTCGCGGCGCCCGGGCCGGCGGCGGTGCATGTGCGCACCTC
>CAMCHA010000057.1 GCA_945874515.1 Asaia bogorensis | reverse complement strand
ACCAGTGTGAATGACCCGCTGGAACGTCGCGTTTCCACCGTTGGCCGCGTGCAGCCGCATCTGGAAGTGAAGATCATAGATAGCGAGGGCCGCATCGTGCCGCGCGGCGTGCCTGGTGAGCTTTGCACGCGCGGCTATGCGGTGATGTTGGGCTATTGGGAAGACCCGGAACGCACCGCACAGGCCATTGACGCCGCGCGCTGGATGCATACCGGCGATCTGGCAACGATTGATGCAGAAGGCTTCTGCAACATCGTCGGCCGGATCAAGGATTTGGTGATTCGTGGTGGGGAAAATATCTACCCGCGCGAAGTGGAAGAATTTCTCTATCGCCATCCCAAGATCGAAGATGTGCAGGTTTTCGGTGTGCCGGATAAGCGCTTCGGCGAAGAACTCTGCGCTTGGATCAAGCTGCGTGCGCATGAACATCTGACTGCGGATGATGTACGTGCCTTCTGCACGGGACAGATCGCGCATTACAAGGTGCCGCGCCATATCAAATTCGTGGAAAGCTTCCCCATGACCGTGACTGGCAAAATGCAAAAATTCATTATGCGCGATGAAATGACACGTGAATTGGGCCTGCAAGAAGCGAGGACGGCGTAAGGCGATGAGCAACAACCTTTTCGCCCTGGATTTTAAGACCAGCCCCTGGTGGTGGGAAGCGGCGGAACCACCGACGCGTGATAATGGCCTGCCGGATCACACCCCTGTTGCGGTGATTGGTGGCGGCTATGCCGGGCTTTCCGCCGCACTCAGCCTGGCGCGTTTGGGCCATCAGGTAACGGTGCTGGATGCGGAACGCATCGGCTGGGGTGCATCATCGCGCAATGGCGGCATGGTCTCGGGCGGGATGAAGGTAGCGCGCACGGCGCTGGCGGAAAAACTGGGTGCGGAACAGGCGCGCAATATTGCCATGGCTGCGGCTGCGTCCTTTCCCTTCATTGAAGAAACCATCGCGCGTGAAGGAATAGACTGTGACTATACGCGCTGCGGGCGTTTCGTCGCGGCCTGGACGTCAAAGCATTATGATGCGCTAGCGCGCGCGGCGGATTACATCGCTGATATTACCGGCCTACCCACGGAAATGCTGCCGCCATCACGCCAGCAGGAAGCGCTTGGGTCCGGCCATTACCATGGGGGCATGAAGGCGGCAGCCACGGGCAGTATTCATCCCGGGAAATATGCGCGCGGCCTGGCCATGGCAGCGGAACGCGCGGGCGCCAAGCTTATTGATAAGACAAGGGTTGGTGGCATTCAGGCAGAAGGCAGCGGCTTTTGTATTGCAACTAATCGCGGAGAAATACGCGCGGATGCCGTGCTGGTTGCCACGAATGGCTATTCGCGCGGTGCGGATGGCCAAAGCGCCATGCCATGGCTTGCGCGGCGCGTGGTTCCCGTGGCGTCCTATATCATCGCGACTGAGGAATTGCCGGCGGATATAATGGACCGACTTTTTCCTGGGCGGCGCATGATCAGTGATACCAAGCGTGTGCTGAATTATTATCGGCCTTCGCCTTATGGCAATCGGATTATTTGGGGCGGTCGCGCGCGTTTCGGGCCCAGCGCGCCAGAAGCCGCCGCACCGCGATTGCATGAATTCATGACCGCGGTATTTCCCGAACTTGCCAAGGTAAGAATAACCCATGCCTGGAACGGGAATGTCGCCTTTACCTTCGATTTCCTGCCGCATATCGGCGTGCAGGATGGTATTCATTACGCGGCGGGCTGCCAGGGTTCTGGCGTGGCGATGGCGACATGGCTTGGCCATAATGCTGCGTTGAAAATCGCAGGCGCAGCCAATCAACGCTTCGCGCTGGATGGTTTGGAATTCCCGACGATTGCGCTTTACAATGGCAACCCGAATTGGTTCCTGCCCATCATCGGCGGTTGGTATCGCCTGCGCGATCGCATTGACCGGCTTGCGGCGTGACACGCGGCTTCACGTGAACTCCGCCAACACCGGCAAAAGATAGGGGCGCAGCGCGGCGTAATCCTCACTCATGGGGAAGTGCCCCAAGCCTTTCATGATTTGCACCTTGGCGCCATGAATGGCTGCGGCGGTCGCCTCCGTATCCTCGGGCTTGCAGGAATAATCATAATTGCCGGTCAGCATATGCACGGGGCAGCGCTTGGTATCAATGCGCGCAAGCTTCGGGCGCAAATCACCCTCCCCCTTGTAGAAATGGAGATCGCCACGAAACACGCCTGGCCCGCCCTGCATGTAATGCCAAAGCGTTTCCCAGCGCGATTGATCTGGCGCATGCGGGCCGATCAGGCCGGAGACGATGCCGCCGCAGACCTCACCACCATGCACATGCGGATGATGCAGCCAGGATGTGTCGTAATAGGGCGAAAGAAACGCCGCCGATTGCAGGCCGATCACGCCGCGCAATTCATCGGCATGTTCGGCGGCCAGATCAAGAACGATACGTCCACCAATCGAACACCCCATCACCACAGGCCGATCAAGGCCAAGGGCGCGCGCCACCGCCATGATCATGCCCGTATAGCGCGCGGTGGTGAGTTGATAGGTCTCACGTTCCCACCCCTCTGGCGGGCTGGATTTGCCATGCCAGGGCATATCGAAAGTCACGCAGCGAAAGCGCGATGTCACTTCTGCATCATTCAACAAGCCGCGCCATTGCCGGCCATCACTGCCCGCTGTGTGCAGCAGCAAAAGCGGGATGCCTTGGCCGGCTTCTTCAAAATAAAGCCGATGCGCCCGGCCTTCGAGTTCAAGGCGCATATAGCGCCCGGTGATGGCTTCGATCATGCCCGTGGCTCCCTGAGTAGGGCGAGCACGCCCTTGAACCAAAAAATATGCGCCATAAACAGCGCGACATTGCCTTCCACCTTGAAGGTGCCAAGGCGCACCAGCCCCATGATGTCGTGCCAACCAGGCGGCGGAGGGTCTTGCAGGAAGCGGGCGAAATCCTCGGCCCCCGCACGGATGGCAAGGTCATAGCTGGGCATGAGAGCGGGTGCGGGCAGTGCCGAAATCAGCACCCCCTTATGGATCGCCAGAATCCAGGCGGCATCGCCGACGCTGAACAAGACATCCGCCGTCAGGTCGCGCCCCCAGCGCGCCAGGCCCGGCGCCGCGGCGGCGCGGGCAGGCAAACCCGCGATATTCATACAAAAACCCCCAAAACTGGCCGATTATGCCGCGCCATGCCTTCCTCCCGCAATTTCATCGGGCTCAGGTTAGGAAAGGCGGCGGCTACGCGCAAACCCCCCTGACCAAGCGCGCCGGCTGCGCTACACTACGCTGCAAAAGCAATAGGGTTTCCGCCGTGGTTCAGATCACCTCGCCGCAATTCAAGGAAAACGCCGCCCGCGCCATTGGCGATGCCGGGCTGCAAAAGGCTTTGGGCAAGGCCAAGGGCGCCTTTCTGCAACGCCGTGGCGATGCCGTGGCGCGCCTGCCGGAATTCGAGCAACTGCGCGACATTGGACGCGACATCAAGAACCACACCCTCGCGAATCTCGATTTCTATCTGGAAACCTATGCCGCCAATGTGGAAGCCGCTGGCGGCACAGTGCATTGGTGCTCCACGGCGGATGAAGCCCGCGCGGCGGTGCTGGAGATTTGCCGCAAGGCCGGCGCCAAGACCGTCACCAAGGGCAAATCCATGATCTCCGAAGAACTCGGGATCAATGACCATTTGGAAGCGCATGGGATTGAACCGGTTGAAACCGATCTTGGCGAATACATCATCCAGCTTCGGCGCGAACATCCTTCCCATATCATCGCGCCGGCCTTCCATTTGAATCGCGAAGATTGGGAAAACTCCTTCCGTGAAATGCATACGGACCTGCCGAAGGATCGCGTATTCAGCGAAAGGCGCGATATCCTGACCGAAGCGCGGACAAAACTACGTGATCGGTTCCTGGCGGCTGATGTTGGCATCACGGGTGCCAATTTCTTGATTGCGGAATCGGGCAGCAGCGTGATTGTCACCAATGAAGGCAATGGGGACCTGACGCAAACTCTGCCACGTGTGCATATCGCACTTGCCAGCATCGAGAAAATGGTGCCGACGCTGAATGATGCCTGCGCTTTGCTGCGGCTTTTGGCGCGTTCCGCCACGGGGCAGGATTTTTCAGTCTATACCACTTTCTCCACGGGCGGGCGCCGGCCTGGTGATTTGGATGGGCCGGAAGAATATCATGTTGTGCTGATTGATAATGGCCGGTCCAATATGTTCGGCACGGAATTTCAGGAAATGCTGCGCTGCATCCGCTGCGCCGCCTGCATGAATCACTGCCCGGTTTATGGCATAACGGGCGGGCATGCTTATGGCTGGGTCTATCCCGGCCCCATGGGAAGTGTGCTGACGCCAACGCTGATTGGTGTGGATAAGGCGGGGCATTTGCCCAATGCCTCGACCTTTTGTGGGCGATGCGAATCCGTCTGCCCGGTCAAGATTCCGCTGCCGAAAATGATGCGCCATTGGCGCGAACAGGAATTCGAACGGCATTTGTCACCCGTTGCCGTGCGGCGCAATCTTGGGCTTTGGGCCTGGGTGGCGCAGCGCCCCGCGCTCTATCGTATGGCGACTAAGCTCGCGGTTGGTGCGCTTGGCATGATGGCGCAGGGCAAGGGTGCGTTTCGGTCTCTGCCACTCGCCGGCGGCTGGACTCAGGGGCGCGATTTGCCGGTGCCGGAAGGTGGCACCTTCATGGATCGCTACGCCAAAACCAAGCGTGGGGCCTGAGCGATGAGCAAGGAAGCGATTCTGAACGCCATTCGCCGCGGCCTGAAGCGTGGGCCGCTGCCGGCTGATCAACGCGCCATGCTGGAAGCGCGGTTGCTGGCGCGCCCACGGCACTTGATCCCTGCGCGGTCGCGCGTACCGCGCCCCGATCAGATCAAGCTTTTTATCACCAACGTGGAGAAGGAATTCGGCAGCGTCACGCGCGTGGCTGACGCGAAGGAAATCCCTGGCGCGGTCGCGGAATATCTTTCTCAACAGAATCTTGCGCCACGCTTTGTCATGGCGCCGCATCCCGAATTACAGGCGCTGCCCTGGTCTGATCGCGCGATGCTGGAATTCGAGACGCGCCGTGCCGAGGCAAGTGATCTGGTATCCGTCCAGCATGGCTATGCCGGCATCGCAGAAACCGGCACGCTGATGCTGCCATCTGATCCCGCGCGGCCCACCACCCTAAACCTATTGGCGGAGACCGAGATTGTCGTGCTCCGCGCATCGCGGATCACCGGGCCTTATGAAGACGCCTGGGATATGCTGCGGGCCGAAAGACAGGATGCAGTCACTGGCGGCTTCATGCCGCGCAATGTCATGCTGGTGACCGGCCCATCCCGCAGCGCGGATATTGAACAGACGCTGGAATTGGGCGCGCATGGGCCGCGGCGGCTGCATGTGATTCTGGTGGATGACGATCCCGCCGCGCTGCCGGGATGAGCCTTTCGCGTCGCCGTGCCCGCGCACTGAGCGCAGCAGATCGCGCTCTGTGGCAGGCCTATGTGGTGAGCGTGGAGGCACTGCCGGGGCGCGAATTGCCACCGCCTGAACCGACCGAAGCGCCGCCAACCACTTCTGCACCGCAGGCGCCGCTTGAGGTGCAGTCACCTACACCTCAAGCATGGCAGCCACCGCCCATTCAGGTGAATGTCACGCCCGCAGGTTTGGATGATAAGCGATGGCGCGCATTGCGGCGCGGCAAGACAAAGCCCGAACGCACGCTGGATTTGCACGGGCGGCGCGCGCAGGAAGCGCATGATGCGGTGCGCGGCTTTTTGCACGATGCTTTCGCCGATGGCTTGCGTTGTGTGGCCGTGATTACCGGGCGTGGTTCATCGCCAGAAGGTGGCGTCCTGCGCCGTGAATTGCCGCATTGGCTGAATGCGCCTGATATACGGCGCATGCTGCTGGCGGCAGCGCATCCACACGCGGCGAATACGGGCGCGGTGCATCTGATGCTGCGTCGGCGCAAATGACCCCCTTCGGCGCCAGGCTGCGCGCTTTGCGTGCTGAACGCGGCGTTGCGCTGAAGGATCTTGCCGCTGCCTTGCAGGTTTCCGCGGCCTATCTTTCCGCTTTGGAACATGGGCGGCGCGGCCAGCCATCTGCCGGGCTTGTGCATCAGGTCAATGAGTTCTTCGGCCTGATTTGGGATGATGCGGAAGAATTGGCACGGCTTGCGCGGCAATCCCATCCGCGCGTGGTGCTGGAAACTGGCGGGCTTTCACCAGAAGCGACAGCACTTGCCAATCGATTGGCGCGAGATTTTCGCCGGCTGACACCGGACGCCATCGCCACCATTGAAGCCGCCTTGGATAAAGTGCCGAAGGAAAGACGTTGATGCCGATGCAAGCGATATCGGCGGGGCTATTGGCGGGGGTTGTGGGCTTTGCTTCTTCCTTCGCCGTGGTGCTGCAAGGGTTTGTCGCGATGGGTGCCAGCCCGTCCCAGGCCGCATCGGGGCTGATGGCGGTTTCCATCGCCATGGGGCTTTGCGGCGTTTTGCTTTCGCTCTGGAAGCGCATGCCGATCAGCTGCGCCTGGTCCACGCCGGGGGCTGCGCTGATGGCTGCTTCCATCATGCCGGCGGGAGGTTTTGCCGAAGCAGTCGGCGCATTCATCATCTGCGCTTTGTTGCTGATCCTGGCAGGGTTATGGAAACCCTTGGGGCGGGCGGTCGCGGCGATTCCAGCCTCACTCGCCAATGCCATGCTCGCGGGGATTTTGTTTGGCTTGTGTTTGGCGCCGGTGCGCGCGGTGGCAGAAGCGCCCATCGCCGCGCTTGCGATCATTGCAGCCTGGGCGATTGCTGCGCGCTGGCACAAGCTGGCGGCGGTGCCGGCGGCGGTTATTGTCGCGGGCGTCATCATCGCTTTTCACGCGCCGATGCCGCAGGGCAATTGGGCGCCAAGCCCGGAATGGGTGACGCCGGTATTCTCCTTCACTGCCATCACTGGCCTGGCGCTGCCGCTGTTCATCGTGACCATGGCTTCGCAGAATATTCCAGGCATTGCGGTGCTGAGCGCGAATAATTATCGCCCGAATGCCGGCCCGCTATTTTCCATCACAGGCTGCTTCAGCCTTCTGGCCGCGCCGTTCGGCGGCCATCCGGTGAACCTTGCCGCCATTACCGCCGCGATGTGTGCCGGAGATGGCGCGGGGCCTGATCCCGCGCGGCGTTGGCCCGCGGCTGTCATGGCGGGCCTGGTTTATACGGCCTGCGGTTTGGCCGCCGGCATGGCGAGCGGGCTTGTTGCTGTCGCGCCGCCTATCTTGATTGAAGCTGTCGCGGGGCTTGCACTGCTTGGGTCCTTCGCTGGCGCGCTGATGGGCGCGGTGCGGGAAGAAAAGGATCGCGAAGCAGCGGTGATCTGCTTTCTGATCGCGGCTTCCGGTGTGGCTTTTCTTGGTGTCGGCGGCGCCTTCTGGGGGTTGCTGGCCGGTGGTGGTATGTTGGCGCTGTCGCGCTGGAAGCATTAACGCGCAGGCATCACGCGCGCGAGGAATTCCGGCACACGGCGCAATACATCTTCCCTTGCGGCGGGATGCGTGCCGATGGTCGCCGTGCCGCTCGCGGTGCCGCCAATGCCACGCAACACGCGTTGCGGCGTATCGGGTGCATCGAAATCATGATGCGCGCCAGGATAGGTATGCAGTTCCAGGCGCCCAGTGGTTTGCGACGCAAGCGTGACGCAGGGTGGCGCGGGAGTCCAATCATCTGCCTCACCCACCAGCAACAGGATAGGTGCCACGGGCTGCCAGGGATCGCGCCGCTCCGAAAGCGTGCGACAACCAGGATAGAATGCGATACCGGCGGCGAAATCATGCCTCAGCCCCGCAGGCCGTGCGCGATTGCCCCGCGACAAGGCCCAAAGCACGGTACCGCCACCATTGGACCAACCCATCAGCGCAATGCGATCCGGCCGCACATCTGGGCGTGCTTGCAGGAAAAGCAGCCCTGCATAGGCATCACGTGCGCGTTCCACGCTCACGCGAATACGGCGATCATTGCCTTGTCCGCAAAGGCTACCTTCATTGCGCGGCGTCAGGCTATCCACCTGCAAGATAAGATAGCCGAGTGCCGATAAGCGCCGCGCCCAATCCGTATCACGCGGGAAGGGCTGGCCTGCGCGCGTATTCATGCCGGCGCAGCCATGCATCAGCACAATCGCAGCATGTGGCCCGCGCCCTGTTGGTTGCCAGAGCACGGCATTCAGCGTCGCTGGGCCATTGGCGGCCTGTTCGCCGGGATGCGCGGGAATGGTGATGGCTTGCGGCTGCGCCATGGCAGGCGTGGCGACAAGCGACAGGAGCAGGAACATGAGGCGCAGCATAACGCCATGGAAAAGCACCCACGCAGGCCCAGTCAACATAAAGTTTTGCCGCGGCACAAAATAAGATGAGAGAATGAAGGCCGAACCAGCCTATCGCCGCCATGTCATCAGGGACGCCACCATGAAGCTCCGCGTTTTTCTATCGCATACGCCTCAGATGTTCGAAGGCAGTTAAGGCACCACCAAGCGAATGCTGCGCGCTGGCCAAGGTAGGTGCGGCCAAAATGCTCAAAGCGGCACGGCGTGTCAGACGCAAATCGGCCATGCGAGGTTCTCCCCTTCTTGCCACGCGTGTTGGAGTGGCTTTGGGGAAAGGCTGAAACCGGATCAGGCCAAGGTCAAGCGCGCAAAACTAGCCAGTCAAATGCCGCCGCCGGATCACGCGCTGCGCCAGCCCATCCACCGGGCCAAACACCACGGAAACCGCCCAAGCCAGGCCCGCCATCAGCACAATCGCGGGGCCGCTTGGCAGATCAGCGTGATAGGACAGCAGCAGGCCAA
This sequence comes from Asaia bogorensis, assembly GCA_945874515.1. Taxonomy (GTDB): domain Bacteria; phylum Pseudomonadota; class Alphaproteobacteria; order Acetobacterales; family Acetobacteraceae; genus Neoroseomonas; species Neoroseomonas bogorensis_B. The sequence continues at coordinate 679 of CAMCHA010000057.1, read as the reverse complement.
TCACGCTTGCAAACACTGCAATGGCGGAAGCCGCATAGACCATGCCGCCAATCTCGGCGGCCCAATGCCGCGCGGCAATGGCGGGCAGCATCATCAGGCCCACCGCCATGAGCGTGCCCAAAGCCAAAAAGGCCGAGAGCATGTTCAGCACCACCAGCCCCATGAACACCAAATGCCAAAACCCACCATGCGCGCCGGTGGCTGCGGCGAAGGCAGGGTCAAAACATTCCAGCACCAAGGGCCGCCATCCTATCGCGAGCATCACCAGCGTCAGTGTCGCCACGCCCGCCATCAGCAACAGCGCCGCATCATCTATGCCGAGCACGCTGCCGAACAGGATATGCTTTAAATCCCCGGCACCCCCGCCGATCGAAATCAGCGCAACGCCAAGCCCAAGCGCCAGCAGATACAGTGCGGCCAGAGTCGCATCTTCCCGCCCGCCGGTAACCCGCGCCAGCGCGCCGGCGCCGACCGCCCCCAAAAGCCCCGCCACCAAGCCGCCGAACCAGAGCGCGGGTACAGAAAGCCCGGCGATCAGGAAGGCGACTGCCACACCCGGCAAGGCGCCGTGGGAAAGCACATCGGCGGTCAGGCTCATCCGGCGCAGCATCAGGAAAACGCCAAGTGGCGGGGCGGCTATGGCAAGGGCGAGCGATCCCACCAAGGCGCGGCGCATGAA
>CAMCHA010000056.1 GCA_945874515.1 Asaia bogorensis | reverse complement strand
CCGCGCGCCGTGCCGCGTGGCAGGGTCCCGTTTATGCTTTCGATCCCCGCCAGCCGAACCAATGCCTATACGGGCAGCCCGCTAGACCGGGCTTCCCACCGCCGCGAGGACGCCGCCTTCATTGAAGCGGCGCTCGCTGATCCCAATACTGTTTTCGCCCCCGTCTGGCGCGCCCGCAGCCTGATGCGCGGCGTGGCGGAAGGCGCGCCCCAGGCCGTTTTGCTAACCGGGGAGGCCGCCGACGCGCTCCGCATGGCAGGCGGTCCCTGGGCTTGGCTGGGTGAATGGGAGGGTCGGCAGGTTTTCGCCGTGGATTGCTCCACCGCCGATGACCCGATTCCCCTACTGCCGGCGGAATTGGGTGTTTTCGCGGATCTGCGCCAAGTGGCCGGGCTGCTGCCGCCAGGGGAAGCCAGCGTGCTGGCCCATGCGCGCGGCCTGATGCATTGGCGCACCAAGCATCGGTTCTGCGGCGTTTGCGGCGGCGTCTGTGAACCACGCAGCGCTGGCAATGCCATGAGCTGCACGGCCTGCAATACGCAGCATTTCCCGCGTACCGACCCTGCCGTGATCATGCTGGTGGTGCGCGGCGATTCCTGCCTGCTGGGCCATTCGCAGCGCTTCCCGAATACCACCATGTATTCAACGCTGGCCGGCTTTGTGGAACCGGGCGAAAGCCTGGAAGAAGCGGTGCGGCGAGAGGTGGAAGAAGAAGCAGGCATCAAGGTGGGTCAGGTGCGCTACCATTCATCCCAGCCCTGGCCTTTTCCATCTTCCATCATGCTTGGTTTCCATGCCGAGGGGCTGAGCGAGGAAATCACCATAGACACAGACGAATTGCGCGATGCGCGCTGGTTCAGCCGGGATGATTTACGCAATCATGAGCAGCTTGGCTTTTCCCTGCCGCGCGTTGATTCCATCGCGCGTCGGCTGATTGAAGATTGGTTGGCGTCATGAAGACTGCGGCGGCATTTCTTGTAGCCTTGGCGGTGGCGGGCTGCGCAAGCCAGTCTCGGCAAGAGATCTTCCCGCCCGATACCAGCGCAGATGCGGCGGCCTGCCGTGAAGAAGCACAGCGCGACCCGGCGCTCAGGGATTTGCGGCGCAGTACTTTCATCGGTTTCCCGGCGCAGGAAGAGGCGCTCCGCAATGAAATCGTGACCACACAACGCCGGACCTATTTTGATTGCATGGCGTTGCGCGGCCATGCGCGGCAGGGCGGGGTGGAGCGGGTTAGGCGTTAGAGCTCTCTGAGTTGCGGATTATCAAAATCCGGCCGCCGCGCGCGGGCCAGGGCCCCGCGCAGCGCATCGGCCAATTCGGTTTTTTCTGGCGCGGAAAGATGCCGGCCGATTTCCAACACGCGGCCTCGGCTTTTCAACAATAGCTTGCCGGCGCGCGGCGCGGCCTCATCCAATTCCACCTTGGCCCAATAGGCATCCAAAACGCTACGCACCACGCGCCCGCGATGATCCACATGGCGGATGGATAGCCCAGCATCCGTCAGCAGCACCATTTCGCTGATCCGCCGCGACGCGCGGGCATGCCACAGCAGCGCCGCCAGCGCCGCGCCCACTTCCAGCCCGATGAAGGGCAGCACCGGCCAGGCGCCAAGCGCGAAGAAGATACAAGCCGGGATGGCCGCCGCCAGAATGAGCAACCCGGCCAGCACGCGGAAGCCCCGCGCCGTAAAACTCTGCGGCGGGGTGGAAATTGCTTCGAACAGAATGGTTTCTTGGGGGGGTGCCATCGCGGGGCAGTCTAGGTCAGAATGGCGCGGTAACGCCATGCCCCAAGCCAAGCCCGATCACGGTTCTGCCCGCGCCCCGCGCCGCGCCCGCCTGATGTCGAAAGACCAGGCCGAGGCTTTTGTGCGCGCCTTGGCCAATACCAACCCCGCGCCGGAGACAGAGCTTTTCTATCAGGATCATTTCTCCCTGCTGGTGGCAGTGGTGCTATCCGCACAAACCACCGATGCGGCGGTGAATAAATGCACGCCGGGGCTATTCGAAGCGGCACCCACCCCCGCCGCCATGGCCGCCCTTGGTGTGGAAGGCATCGCTCCCTTCATTCGCCGTATTGGGTTATGGCAGGCCAAGGCACGCAATGTGGCGGCTTTGGCGGCTCAGCTGGTGGAACACCATGGCGGGCAGGTGCCATCAGACCGCGCTGCCCTGGAAGCCCTGCCCGGCGTTGGGCGCAAAACCGCCAATGTCGTGCTGAATGTCGCCTTTGGGCAGAATACCATGGCGGTGGACACCCACATCTTTCGCCTCGGCAATCGGACGGGCCTGGCGCCCGGCAAGACCACGCGCGCGGTGGAAGAAGGGCTGATGAAGCGCTGCCCGCCCGAATTGCTGCGCGATGCGCATCACTGGCTGATCCTGCATGGGCGCTATATCTGCAAGGCCCGCGCGCCCGAATGCTGGCGCTGCCCGGCGCGGGCTTTCTGCAATTACCGGGATAAGGTGCTGGCGCCGCCAGCCTAGGCTTCGCCTTGCCTTGCCGCCCCGGCCCTGCCGTTCCATTCTGCGCGTAATCTAGAAAGGAATGCCCCATGGAAGCGCCCGTACTTGTTGAGATTACCGACGACATCGCCCTGGTCACCTTGAACCGGCCCGAATCGCGTAATCCGCTTGATCCTGAAACCCAGGACGCCTTGATCGCCACCTTCATGAAGCTGGACGCCGAAGCCAAAGCGCGCGTGGCGATCCTGACGGGTGCGGGCAGCGCCTTTTGCGCCGGCGGCAATGTGCGCCGCATGGGCGAAGCTGCGAGTGGCTCCACCGAACGCACCCCAGCCCAGGCGCGCGGCTATTATCGCCATGGCATTCAGCGCCTGCCGCGCATGTTCGAACAATTGGAAATCCCCGTCATCGCGGCAGTGAATGGCCCGGCCATGGGCGCGGGCTGTGACCTGACCTGCATGTGCGATTTGCGCATTGCCGGCCAATCCGCGCGCTTCGCCGAAAGCTTTGTGAAGCTTGGCATCATCCCGGGAGACGGCGGCGCCTGGCTGCTGCCGCGCGTGGTGGGCTTTGCCAAGGCGGCCGAGATGTCGCTGACCGGCGATACGCTCTCCGCTGATCAGGCGCTGGCTTATGGGCTGGTGTCTCAGGTAGTGCCGGATGCGGAATTGCTGGACGCAGCGCGTGCGCTGGCGCGGCGCATTGCCGCCAATCCGCCCCATGCCGTGCGCATGGCGCGTCGGCTATTGCGGGAAGCCTGGAACAACCGGCTTGATTCAGTGCTTGAGATGTCTTCCGCCATGCAGGCCGTGGCGCATACCACGGAAGATCATAAGGAAGCGCTTGCGGCGATGCGTGAAAAGCGCAAGCCGACTTACAAGGGCGCCTGATCCTTGTTCGTGCCGGGGCTGCTTGCTGGGCGGCGCGCGCTGATCACCGGTGGCGGCACCGGGCTTGGGCGCGCCATTGCTCGGCGCTATCTGCAATTGGGCGCGCGCATCGCGATTTGTGGGCGGCGTGTGGCGGTTTTGGAAGAAACCGCCGCAGCGCTACGCGCGGAAATCCCCGGCGCTGACGTTGCTGTGCATAGCTGCGATATTCGCGATGCGACGGCGGTGGAAGCCATGCTGGATGCCGTCTTTGCCGAAGGCACACCCGATATTCTGGTGAATAACGCAGCGGCGAATTTCCTGGCGCAGACGCACAGGCTTTCAGCGCGTGCCTTGGATGCGGTGCTGGCCACCACGCTGCATGGCGCGGCTTATTGTACCATGGGCGTCGGGCGGCGTTGGATTGATGCCGGACAGCCCGGCGTGGTGCTGAGTATTCTCACGCTTTCCGCCTTGCAGGGGGCGGCCTTCACCGTGCCTTCCGCCATGGCCAAGGCCGGTGTTTTGGCGATGACGCAAAGCCTGGCGGTCGAATGGGGCCGGCATGGCATTCGGCTGGTCGCGATTGCGCCGGGTACCTTCCCGACAGAGGCCGCTGTGGCGCGGCTTCGCCCCGGTGGTTTGGATCACGGCGATGTGCCGTTGAACCGCGCCGGACGGCATGAGGAACTCACCGACCTCGCCGCTTACCTTGTTTCCGAAAATGCCGGCTACATCACGGGCGAATGCGTGGTGATTGATGGCGGACGGCGCTATCTGGGTGGCGCGCGGGCGGGCGTACGAGACATGTTGGCGTGGGATGATGCCGCCTGGGAGAAACAGCGCGAAAAGACACCGAAGAAATGACCGAAGCCTTCACGGAAATTCTCTACTCAGTTGCGGATCGCGTCGCGACCATCACGCTCAATCGGCCGGAACGCATGAATGCCTGGTCGAGCGTGATGGAAGCTGAAACCCGCGCTGCCTTTTCCTTGGCTGTGGCTGATGAAGACGTGCGCGCCATTGTGCTGACCGCAACCGGCAAGGGGTTTTGCGTCGGCGCGGATGTTTCCGCCATTGCCACACGCGGCGCAGAACGCCCGACCTATGCGGGGGTGACGCCGCCGCCCGGTGAGGCGCCTCCCAGTGAGGATTTCGCGCGGCGCTATTCCTACATGCTCAATATCGGCAAGCCGGTGATTGCGGGCATCAATGGCGCAGTGGCGGGGGTTGGTCTTTGCCTGACGCTGTTTTGCGATATCCGCTTCATGGCTGCTGGTGCCAAGCTTTCCACCGCCTTTGCGCGGCGCGGTTTGGTGGCCGAACATGGCAGCGCCTGGATGTTGCCGCGCCTGGTTGGGCCGATGAATGCGGCTGATCTTATGCTCTCAGGCCGCAGCATCACCGCGGAAGAAGCCGCTGGTATGGGCCTGGTGCGCGTGCTGCCGGCGGATGGCTTTCACGCTGGCGTGCAGGCTTACGCCGCAGAGCTTGCGAATAACTGCTCGCCACGTTCCATGCGCGTGATCAAGCGGCAAATGATGCTGGCGCCTTTTCAGAACTTGTCAGAGGCGGTGGAACTGGCCGAGGTGGAACAGGACGCCACACGCGGCACGGAAGACCGGCGCGAAGGTGTGGCAGCTTTCCTCGAAAAACGCAGGCCGAATTTCACGGGGCGCTGAGAGGTGCGTATCAAAGGCGATGCGGCAGAAAAACGCCTCACACATTGAAGCGAAACAGCATCACATCCCCATCACGCACGACATATTCCTTGCCTTCCACGCGCATCTTGCCGGCTTCCTTGGCACCCTGTTCGCCGCCCAACGCCACATAATCATCAAAGCCAATCGTCTCCGCCGCAATAAAGCCGCGTTCAAAATCGCCATGAATCACGCCCGCCGCCTGCGGTCCCTTCATGCCCTTCAGGATGGTCCAGGCGCGCGCTTCCTTCGGCCCCACGGTGAAATAGGTGATCAGCCCGAGCAGCGCGAGACCAGCGCGGATCACGCGATCCAGCCCGCTATCTTCAAGCCCGAGTGAGGATAGGAACTCGGCACGATCCGCCTGCGCCATCTGGCTGATTTCCGCTTCAATCGCAGCCGATACCACCACCGCCTGCGCGCCTTCTGCCTTGGCGCGTTCAAACACGCGCGCCGATTGAGAATTGCCCGTGGCGGCTGAGGCTTCTTCCACATTGCAAACATAAAGCACGGGCTTTGTCGTCAGTAATTGCAGCCGCTTCGCAGCTTCTTCTTCACCCGCCGGCACCGCCGTGCGCGCTGGGCGGCCCGCTTCCAAAGCGGCCTTGATCGGGTCAATCAACGCCATTTGCGCCAGCGCTTCCTTATCGCCACCGCGCGCGCGCTTCACCAAACCCTGCGCGCGTTTTTCCAGGCTATCCAAATCTGCCAGCATCAATTCGGTTTCAACCGTCTCGGCATCGCGGATCGGATCAATGCTGCCTTCCACATGCGTCACATCGCCATCTTCAAAGCAGCGCAACACATGCACAATTGCATCCACTTCGCGGATATTGGCCAGGAACTGATTGCCCAAGCCTTCACCCTTGGAAGCGCCGCGCACCAGACCCGCGATATCCACGAATTCCAAACTGGTCGGCACGGTTTTTTGCGATTTGCCAATCCGTGTCAGCGTATCCAGCCGCACATCCGGCACGGCAACACGCCCGACATTCGGTTCAATTGTGCAGAAAGGATAATTCGCCGCCTGCGCCACTGCCGTTTGCGTCAGCGCATTGAACAGCGTGGATTTGCCGACATTCGGCAGCCCCACAATGCCGCAATTGAAACCCATCTTTATGCTCCCGGCGCGGCGGGCCAGGCGGCACGCAGCGCATTCCAGAATGTCTCAGCCACCACGCCGGCGGCAATGCGCGCGGCGCCATCATCACTAATCGGCATCAAGGCCGCCGCGCGCAAATGTGCGGAAATCTCTGGCAGGGCAACTGCCATGCCCGAAAGCGCTGCGATACTGGCGTCCGCCGCCCGCGAAGCATCGGCTGCATGGGCGCGCATAGCCCGCGCAATCACCAGAAGCGCGGCAGCCATGGCAGCGGCGCGGCGCGCTTCGTCTCGCGGTAAATCATGATCTGCCAAATCAAGCGTCGCGCGCAGCCCTGCCGCTGCCTGCGCCAGCGCATCCGCCTCACGCACCAAAGCGGCAGAGAGCAAAGCCGCACCATTGGCGCGATCTTCCGCGCTTGGGCCCAACATATCCATGGTGAAGGCGTCTTCGGCTTCCATCACTTCTCCTGCGTCAACAGCGCGATGCGTGTCATGAATTCTTCGGTCTTCAGGCTAGCGAGCATGGGCGCGGCATCGGCCACCGCATCCAAAAGCTTCTCCAACCACGCCTGATCCACCTTGGCAAAATTGCCGAGCACATGGCCCGTCACCGCATCCTTATGGCCCGGATGGCCGATCCCCATCCGCACGCGCCAGAAATCGGGCGATCCAAAAGCGCGGCGCATATCCCGGAGCCCATTATGCCCGGCAACCCCACCGCCTAGCTTCACACGCAGCTTGCCAGGCGCCAGATCAAGCTCATCATGAAAGGCGATGACATTCTCGGGCGGGATTTTCAAGAAGGCGGCGGCTGGCTGCACGGAATCACCACTCGCATTCATGTAGGTTTGCGGCTTCAGCGCCAGGATGCGCTGCCCGCCAATGGCACCTTCCGCCACTTCGCCCTTGAAGCGCTTGCGCCAGGGGCCGAAGCCGTGGCGCCGCGCAATCTCATCCAACGCCATGAAGCCGATATTGTGTCGCTGGCGCGCATGTTCAGACCCTGGATTGCCAAGGCCGACCCAAAGCATCGGGGCGCTGTCGCGGGAAGTCATGGCATCATCAACCCAAAAAGGGTCCGGGGGAGCCTTCCCCCGAACCCTTGATGTTCAAAAACAGGGGCGAAACCCCTGTCCAGATTACTTCTTCTTCGCAGGCCCCTTGGACGGTGCGGCGGCACCGGCGACCGGCGCCTTCTGCTTCGTCGCTTCCACAGGGCCAGCAGCGGCGGCCGGCGCGGTATCATCAACCACGGTCGGCGCAGCGATGGACGCCACCATGAAGTCGCGGCCCACAATAGCCGGCTTGGTGCCGAACTGATCCTTCACCGCGGACCAACGCAGGCCCGCACCGATCTGCCCTTCGGCCAGATCAAGTTCGAACTTTTCCGGCACCGCATCCGGGTCCGCCAGCACTTCGATTTCGCGGCGCACCACGTTCAGCACCCCACCGGCCTTCAGGCCCGGGCACGTATCTTCATGCAGGAAGGCCACCGGCACCTTCACGCGAATGCGTGAACCAGGCGCCAGGCGCTGGAAATCCACATGCAACGGACGATCCGTCACAGGATGGAATTGTACATCGCGCATCAGGCAGCGTTCCGTATCGCCGCCATTCACCGCAACTTCATACAAATGCGATTGCCAGCCGGCCTTGTGCAATTCCTTCATCACATCGCGCGGGTCGAGGGCGATCAAGGTCGCCTCACGCTTCGCGCCATAGATGACAGCGGGGACATGCCCCTCACGCCGAGTTGCGCGTGCCGCCCCCTTACCGGCCCGCCCGCGCGCTTCGGCTTCGATCCGTACAGTTTGGACCATTGTCCGTGCTCCTTCGGGTTGAATTCTGATGCCGCTGCAAAATCTTTGCAGGACAGGCTTGGCCTCCAGGGGTGCCAAAGCCAGAGACGGCTTCTAGGGGATGCGCGCCAGGGGCGCAAGCGATGGATTGATCCGGCGCAAGGCAAATCCACAGGCCGGCTGCTTTATTGGGCCAGCATAAGGAGCACTGATATGATCTCGTCCAACATGAACAACATTGATCGCGGTTTACGGCTTGTGGCCGGGCTGGCGCTGCTTGCGCTAGGCGCCGCAGGCCCACTGGGCTGGTGGGGGGCGATCGGGCTTGTCCCTATCGCCACCGCGCTGATCGGTTGGTGCCCGGCCTATCGGTTGTTGGGCATCAATACCTGCGCCCGCCCAAGCACCTGACTGGCCTCAGCCGAGCGATGGCAAATGGCTCGGCGTAATGGACCAAACGGGGCCCGAGGCCGGCGGTTCGCACCACAGCGGCAGGGCATTGGGCGTGCGGACATTCGGCACATGGCCAAGCGCGAGCCGGAGCGCACGAAACAGCGCGCCATGTGCCACCACCAACACCGGGCCTTGCTTGGCGGTGGCGCGGTTTATCGCCTTCACGGCGCGGTCATGCAGCGCCTGAAAGCTTTCCGCGCCTTCCGGCGTGAAGCTGCCTTCGATCCAGCTATCATACCAATCGCCCATGGGCTGGCCTTCTTCCACGCCAAAGCCCACTTCCATCAGCCCCGCATCGGTCGCGACCGGCAGCGAAAGCGCCTCCGCCACAATCTCCGCCGTGCGCAAAGCACGGCTGAGCGGGGAGGCGATGATGGTCACGATCCCGCGATCCACCAACGCCAAGGCCGCGCGCCGCGCCTGGGAAATCCCGACCGCATTCAACGGAATATCCGTATGGCCCTGGCTCAGCCCCTCAGCGTTCCAATCGGTTTCGCCGTGGCGGAGGAACCAGAAGGCGGTTGGGTTCAGGCTCACGAAAGCCCTTCCGCCTTCATCGTGCGCTGCACGGCGGGCCGCGCATTCATCCGCGCATAATGCGCCGCGACATTCGCTGGCAGCGGCTTATTCAAGCGGGCAGACCACCAGAAACTAACATAGAACAGCGCGCTATCGGCGAATGAATAAGTGCCGGCAAGCCATTCCCGGCCTTCAAGCGCCTTATCCATCACGCCAAGGCCCTTCTGGAAAATTTCCTCGCCACGCGCCTTCACCGCTTCATGATCCGCTTCTGTCGGCGCGAAATTCGCCGGGCGGAACATGCGCGAAAAACCCTGCATATGCATGGTGGCCACGCAGTAATCGGTGGCTTCCAAGGCACGCGCCTGCGCATCCGTGCCGGATGGCATCAAGCCGGCCGAGGGAAAGCGCGACGCCAGCCAAAAGGCAATGGCGGGGTATTCCGTCAGCACGGAACCATCATCGCGTTCCAGGGCAGGCACTTTGGATTTCGGGTTCACCGCCACAAAACCTGGCTGGAATTGCGCACCTTCGCGCAGGTTCACGGCCACCGCTTCATAAGGCGCGCCAATTTCTTCCAGCATCACATGGAT
>CAMCHA010000055.1 GCA_945874515.1 Asaia bogorensis | reverse complement strand
TGCCGTTACGGCAGGAAAAGGCAAAATATGAAATCGGTAGTTGCGATGAACGATGCAGACGATTCTGTCGCCAAGGTCGAACGCGAGCACCGGGCGAGCCCGATTGACGCCCATGTAGGCAGCAGGGTGCGCCTGCGCCGTACCCTACTGGGCATGAGCCAGGAAAAGCTCGGCGATGCGCTGGGCCTCACCTTCCAGCAGGTGCAGAAGTATGAACGTGGTGTGAACCGCATCGGCGCCAGCCGGCTTTTCGACCTCGCACGGGTGCTGGATGTGCCGATCGGCTTCTTCTTCGACGATCTGCCCGCCGAAATGGGCGGCAATATCGCGGTGCGCAGCCGCCCGGCGCTTTATGGTTTCTCCGAAGCCCAGAATGGCCTGGAAGATGAGAGTATGAACAAGCGTGAAACGCTTGAATTGGTGCGCGCCTATTACCGGATCACCGATCCGGCCGTGCGCAAGCGCGTCTTTGATCTGATCAAGAGCCTCGCGCCAACCGAGTGATATTCTGGGTGACCGGGCGGGGTTACCTGCCCGGCCCAGCCCGGCGCAGCATGAACAGCGCCTGTTCGCCGAACAGATTGGCCATCCTGAGTGAGCGCCTCCATGGCGCCCTCAGCCCCTGTTCATCCACCGCCAGCCAGCGTTCCACCGCATAGCCATCAAGCGCGCACAGCTCGGTGAAATCCGTGATAGTGCAGGGGTGGATGTTGGGTGTTTCGTACCATGGCCGGTTCCAGGTTTCCGTATCTGGCATGCGCCCGCCCCAGAGCAACCGCCAGCGCATCTGCCAATGGCCAAAATTGGGGAAGGACACAATGGCGTGCCGCCCGATACGCAGCAATTGGCGCAGCACCTCGCGCGGTTTTTCTACCGCCTGTAGTGTGCGCGACAGCACCACATAATCAAACGCACCATCCGGATAAAACGCCAGATCATTATCCGCATCGCCATGGATAACGGCGAGCCCGGCGGAGACCGCCTTGGTCACCTGCGTCATGTCAATTTCAATGCCGCGCGCATCGGCGCGTTTTTCGCGCGCCAGATATTCAATCAGCGCGCCATCACCACAGCCAATATCAAGCACGCGCGCGTCAGGCGGAATCATCTCGGCAATCAGCCGAAGATCAAGGCGCATATTCTTCGCGACATATTGAACGCCGTCCATGGTGATGACCTAAACCCCAAGGCGTTCAGCGCAGCCGGCGAGGAAGCCGCCAAGCGCGCGATGGAAATCGGGTTCTTCCAGCAGGAAGGCGTCATGGCCCTTGTCGCTGTCAATCTCAACGAAACTGACATTGGCCGCCGCCATGTTCAGCGCACGCACCAGGGTGCGGCTTTCGCTGGTGGGGAACAGCCAATCACTATTGAAGGACGCCACGAAAAACCGCGTCGCCGTACCGCGAAAAGCCTTTGCCAAATCACCTTCATGATCTGCCGCCAGGTCAAAGAAATCCATGGCGCGGGTGATGGTCAGATAGGAATTGGCATCAAAGCGGCGCACAAAGGTGGAGCCCTGGTGGCGCAGATAGCTCTCCACCTCAAACACATCTTCAAGGAAGGTCAGTGCTGCGGCACCGCGCAGGCGCCGGCCGAATTTCCGTGTCAGCGCCTTTTCAGACAAGTAGGTGATATGCGCCACCATACGCGCGACCGATAGCCCCTTGGCTGGGATGATGTCCGCTTCCCAATAGCGCCCACCGCGCCAATCGGGATCTGAATGGATGGCAGCGCGCCCCACTTCATGAAAGGCGATATTCTGTGCGGAATGATGCGCAGCGGCGGCGATGGGGGCGGCGGCATAGACCGCTTCCGGATAGGTCGCGGCCCATTCCAATACCTGCATGCCGCCCATGGAACCGCCAATCACGGCAAGCCAGCGGCTGATCCCAAGCTTTTCCATCAGGCGCTTTTGTGCGCGCACCATGTCGCGGATCGTCACCGAGGGAAAATCCGTGCCCCAAGGCCGGCCAAGCCCACGCCCAGCGGCATCCGTCATTTCACTGCGCGGCCCGGTGGAGCCCATGCAGCCGCCCAACACATTGGCGCAAACCAGGAAGTAGCGATCCGTATCCAAAGGCCGGCCGGGGCCGATGATATTTTCCCACCAGCCGGGCTTGCCCGTGATGGGGTGGGTTTCGGCGACATATTGATCGCCCGTCAGCGCATGGCAGATCAGCACAGAATTGCTGGCCGTCGCATTCAACCGCCCATAGGTGCGATAGGCGACCTTCAGCGGCGCGATGACCGCGCCGCATTCCAGCGCAAGCCCATCCGGAAATAGGGCAGCCTGATGGTCCACATCGGGCAGCGGGGCGATGGCTTGGCTCATGGAAAGTCTATTACGCTGCCCCTCACCAGGGGCGCAACCTTAGCGTGTGAGGCTGCTCGGCACATTAGGGCGCTTGGCGCGCGGCCATGTGCGGTTTATTGCTGCCTAGAAAATCTGGTCCCGCATGAACGATAAACCCCCTGCCACCCCCTCTGCCGATCCCGCCCTTCAGGCGCTGCGCGCTGAAATAGATGCGCTGGATGACGCGATGCATGATCTGCTGATGCGCCGCGCCGCCGTGGTGGCGCGCATGGCGGGCAGCCGCGCCAAGACGGGCGCGGGGTCTCCATTGCGGCCGGGGCGGGAAGCGGCGGTGCTGCGCCGGCTGCTTGAGCGGCATGAGGGCGCCTTGTCGCGCGGGGCCATGGTGCGGATTTGGCGCCATATCTTCATGGCCCATACCGCGATCCAGGGCGGCTTTACCGCTGCCGTCGCGGCACCCAATGGAGGGGCGCCGAGCCTGGCGCTGGCGCGCGAGCATTTCGGCACGCAAACCCCGCTGCGCGCCAGCGCGACACCTGCCCAAGCGCTTGCTGCCGTCAGCACTGGGGAGGCTTCGGTCGCTGTTCTGCCGGCCCCCAGTGGCGAAGGTGAAGGCGCCTGGTGGCAAAGCCTGGAAGCACCGCGGCTGTCCATTGTGGCGCGGCTGCCCTTCCTGGCTGATGCAGCGCGGGCCGATGCGGCGCTGGTGGTTGCTCCCGTGCCGCCCGATGCCTCGGGCCAGGATCGCAGCCTGCTGCGCTTGGAAGGCAGCGCCGATGCCTCACGCGAAAGCTTTGCCCGCATGCTGACCGAAGCGGGGCTTGGCGGGCGCATCCTGTATCTGGCGCGCCAGGATGGGCGCAGCTTGGCGCTTGCCGAAATTGATGGGTTTATTGCCGCAGGCGATGAGCGGCTTGCTGCCCTTCGCTGCGTATTGCTGGGCACCTATGCCGTGCCTGTTGCTGGAGATGTGCCATGACCGTGATGCCGCGCCCTTCGATCCTTTCGGTGGAACCCTATGTCGGGGGCGAATCGAAAATTCCCGGCGTGAACCGGATTGTGAAACTTTCATCCAATGAAGGTGCTTTCGGCCCGCCGCCAGGCGCCATTGCCGCCATTGCCGGTATGGCCGCCGATGCACATCGCTACCCCGATGGTGGTGCCAAGGCGCTGCGGGAGGCGATTGGCGCGCGCTTTGGCCTGGACCCTGCGCGGATTGTCTGCGGCAATGGTTCAGATGAATTGCTCGCTTTGCTGATCCTTGCCTATGGCGGTGAGGGCACCGAGCTTGTGATGTCCGCCCATGGCTTCATGATGTATGACATTACCGGGCGCTGGGCGGGCTGCCGCATCATCAAGGTGCCGGAACGCAACCTGACGGTGGATGTGGATGCGATGCTGGCCGCGGTCGGGCCGCGCACCAAGCTTGTGTGTCTTGCCAATCCAAATAACCCGACAGGGTCCATCCTGCCGCAATCCGAAATTGTGCGGCTGCGCGCGGGGCTGCGTGAAGATATTCTTCTGGTGCTCGATTCCGCTTACGCCGAATACGTGACGCGGCCCGATTACGATGCGGGTGCGGCGCTGGTTGATGCGGGTGGCGGCAATACGGTGATGACGCGCACCTTTTCCAAGATTTTTGGCCTGGGCGGCATACGGCTTGGTTGGGCCTATGCGCCGGAAGCGGTGGTGGGTGTGCTTTCGCGCGTGCGCGGCCCCTTCAACGTTAATGCGGCAGCCATGGCGGCCGGCATTGCTGCCGTGCAGGAACCGGATTGGATCGAAAAATCCATCGCGCACAACACCGAATGGCGCGGCAAGTTGGCGGCGGCGCTGATCGCCGCCGGCGTGAAGGTTTGGCCGAGTGAGGGCAATTTTCTGCTGGCCGATTTTGGTTCTGCGGAAAAGGCCAAGGCTGCCGATGCGGCGCTGAAATCGCGCGGGCTGATCATGCGCGCCATGGGCGGCTATGGGCTGCCCATGTGCCTGCGCATCAGCATCGGCACGGGTGAGGAATGCCATATGGTGGCGGACGCTATTGCAGCCTTCATGGCGCAACATGGCTGAACCGCTGTTCAATCGGCTTTGCCTGGTTGGCATTGGGCTGATCGGGTCTTCCATTGCGCGGGTTGCGAAAAAACGCGGCGATATTGCGAAGACTTTGGTGGTGACTACGCGCCGGCCGGAAACGCTCGCGCGCGTGCGTGAATTGGGCTTGGCCGATGTGGTGGAAGCGGATGCTGCGTGCGCCGTTGAAGGCTGTGATGGCGTGATTTTCTGCATCCCCGTTGGCGCCTATGCGGAGGCCATGCGCCATATCGCGCCGCATCTCGCACCTGGCGCCGTGCTGACCGATGTGGGTTCCACCAAGGGCAGCGTGGTACGAGACTTGGCGCCACTGACACCCGCCGGCGTGCATCTGGTGCCAGCGCATCCCATGGCGGGGACAGAGTATTCCGGCCCGGATTCGGGTTTCCCGGAATTATTCGAAGGCCGTTATTGCATCGTGACACCTCTGCCCGATAGTGACCCGGCGGCGGTTGAAAAAGTGAAGGAGCTTTGGCGGCGCTGCGGTTCCATGATCGAGACCATGGACCCCATCACGCATGACAAGGTTGTCGCCATTGTCAGCCACCTGCCGCATCTGATCGCCTTTACCATTTGCGGCACGGCGGATGATCTGGCGGAAGAAACCAAGGAAGCGGTGCTGAAATTCGCGGCATCCGGCTTTCGGGATTTCACACGCATCGCGGCATCGGACGTGGATATGTGGCGCGATGTTTTCCTGAATAATCGCGAAGCAGTGCTTGAGATGCTGTCGCGCTTTTCAGAGGATGCGCATGCCTTTGGCCGTGCCATTCGCAGGGGAGAGGCGGGCTTCATTGAAGACCGCATCGAGCGCGGGCGGAAGATCAGGCGTAGTCTGATTGAGCGGAAGCAGGCGTAAGCGTGGCGGCGCCAAGCGAAATTGCTTGACTTGCCGTGAATGGCGCCTGGATAGTGTTGTCCTGGAATTGGTGTTGCTCTGGCATCGCTGAGAAGCGCTGGAGACATGTTCTGTAAATCACTGACCCGGGAGAAGATCGTGATGCCTGCGAAACGTCCAAGCTGGCGCAATCTGGCTGCGGTTTTTGCTGCCACCGCATTCCTCGCCACACCTGACTTAGCCTCGGCTCAACCAAGCCCCGACGCCATTGTGGACGCCTTTGAAGCGGTGCTGGGGCCGGTGCGTACCCATCGCCCAAGCCACCCCAAGGGCGTTTGTGCGGCGGGGCATTTTGTTGCCACCGCTGAAGGCACAAGGCTTTCTGTGGCACCGTTCTTCAGTGGCCAACGCAATACGGCGCTGATCCGTTTTGGCGTTGCCGGGGCCAACCCCAACGCCTCAGACACGGCGCGTGGCACGCGCAGCCTTTCCATCCGCTTCGAAGCACCTTCGGGCGATTTGTTTGAAATGGCGAATATTTCAGCGCCTGTCTTTGGGGCGCCCACGCCGCAAGCGCTGGTGGATGGGCTGCTGGCGCGCGCGAATGACCCAGCTACAGGCCGGCCCAACCCGGAACGCGCCGCCGCTTATGCCGCCTTCGTCGCGGCCAATCCTTCTGTTGGCAATCAGGGTCGCTTTCTTGCGGCCAATGCCCCGCCGGCCAGCGTCGCCACCACGCCTTATTGGGGTGTCAACACGTTTTTGTTCCGCGGGCAGGATGGCCAGGTGCGCCCGGCGCGCTGGGTATTTGAACCGCGCGCTGGGGTGGAACGCCTGACTGCGGAACAATTGCAAAGCCTGGGCAATAATTATCTGGCCGACGAACTGCGCCGCCGCGTTGCCACCGCGCCCATCGAATTCGATATGGTGCTTCAATTCCCAGGGCAGGGCGATGATTTGCTGAACGCGACCATCGCCTGGCCGGATGACCGCCCGCGCGCTGTTGTTGGCCGCCTGACGGTGACCGAGGTTTCAACCGGCCCCGGCGGGCCATGTGATCCGATCAGCTTCATGATCCTGGATCAGGCGCCAGGCATTGAAATGAGCAATGATCCGGTCTTGCAGGCGCGCGCTTCTTCCTACGCTGTTTCGCTGTCACGCCGGACGCAATAGGATGTCGATTATCGAAACTGGCAGAGGGTTGATCGGCTGATCTCTAACCAAGATCACCCTTCAACACTTCACCCGCCAGATAAAGACTTCCCGCAATCAGCACGCGCCCCGGCTTGGCCTTCGCGGCAATTTTGCCAAGTGCTTCCGCAACTGTTGGGCCTGGTTCGGCGACACCACCGCTGGCAGAGATGATATCCGCGACACTTATCGCCAGATGCTGACCAGGTTCGGCGACGGCGTGGATGCTGGTGGCGAAGGGCAGCAAGGGGCGGAGGAATTCGGCACTCGCCTTGCCTTGCTTCATGCCGATCACAAGATGCAAAGGCTTATCGCGCCATTGCGTGAAATGCTGGGCAAGTGCCTGCCCCGCCCCGGCATTATGCCCGCCATCAAGCCAGAGCGAAAAACCTTTTGGCAGCAGCGCAGAAAGCCGACCCGGCAGGCGCTGCAACCGCGCGGGCCATGAAGCTTTGGCGATGCCCTCAGCAATTGCTGCATCATTCAGCCAGGGCAAGCCAGCGGCGCGCAAGGCAGTAATGGCAATGCCGGCATTATCCGCCTGATGCGGACCAATCAGCCCCGGCGGCGGCAGCGCCAGCGCGCCTTTGGCATCGCGGTAGTGCATACCTTCTGGCGTAGCCTCACAGAACCAATCCTGCCCGCGCCGCAGCAGCGGTGCGCCGCGTTCGGCTGCCGTGGCGCTGATCACTTCCAGCGCTGCCGCTGCCTGCGCGCCCGTGGCGCAAGGCACGCCAGCGCGCATGATGCCGGCTTTCTCCCCCGCGATCTTGGCCAGCGTATCACCTAGGAAATCCATGTGATCCATGGAAATGGAGGTAATGGCGGATGCCGCCGGGCGCGGTACCACATTGGTCGCATCAAGCCGCCCGCCCAGGCCCACTTCCAGCACCAGCAAATCAGCCGGCACACGGTTGAACAGCACAAAGGCCGCCGCCGTGGTCACTTCAAACACCGTGATCGGCGCGCCCGCATTCACCGCTTCCACTTCTTCCAAAGTCGCGGTCAGCGCCTCATCCGTCACGTATTCCCCCGCCAGCCGGATGCGTTCGTGAAAATGCACCAGATGGGGGGAGGTATAGACATGCACGCACTGCCCCGCCGCTTCGCCGATTGCGCGCAGAAAAGCGCAGGTGGAGCCCTTGCCATTGGTGCCCGCCACATGAATGACCGGCGGCAGGCGCCGTTCCGGATGGCCGAGCTTTGCCAGCAAAGCCTCCATCCGGCCCAGGCTCAGATCAATAAGCTTGGGGTGGAGCGTATGCAGACGCTCCACAATCGCTTCAGCGCGGGACAAGGGAATTATTCGGCTGGCGCCGCGGCTTCGGCTTCTTCGTTACTGCGTACAAGCAGGGGCTCTCGCAGCAGGGAAATGACGCGCGCCAAGGTTTCGCGCATTTCCCCACGCTTCACCACCATATCCAGAATGCCGTGTTCCAGCAGATATTCGGCGCGCTGAAAACCTTCTGGCAATTTTTCGCGCACTGTCTGTTCAATCACGCGCGCGCCAGCGAAGCCGATCAGGGCACCAGGTTCGGCGATTTGGATATCGCCCAGCATGGCGAAGCTGGCCGTAACACCGCCCGTGGTCGGGTCACACAACACTGTGATGAAGGGCAGGCCCGCTTCCTTCACCATGCGCGTTGCAATCACCGTGCGCGGCATTTGCATCAGGCTGACGGCGCCTTCCTGCATGCGCGCACCGCCCGAAGCGGTAAACACAATCAGCGGCGCATTCTGTAGCACGGCAAGCTTGGCGGCGGTGACAATCGCCTCACCCACGCCGGCGCCCATGGACCCGCCCATGAAAGCGAATTCGAAGGCGGCGACGACCGCGCGTTGGCCATTGATGGTGCCATGCGCGACGGCCATCGCATCATCCATGCTTGTCTTGGTTTGGCTTTCGCGCAGCCTATCCGCATAGCGGCGTTGATCACGAAAGCGCAGCGGATCAGCCGGCGCCTTGGGCAATTCAATGCGTGAAAAGCCTGGGTCCAGGGTGGCTTCCAGCCGCTGGACGGCGCCGAGGCGCATGTGATGCCCGCAATGGGAGCAAACGCGCAACGCCTTTTCCAGATCCCGATGGAAGATCATCTGCTGGCAGGCAGGGCAATTATGCCATAGGTTTTCTGGCGATTCCCGCTTGAACAGGCCCTGGATCTTCGGCAGGGCCCAATCGCTGATCCAGTTCATCGCATATCCTTAAGCTTGGGCCGAAGCCCCATGGGATGGAAAATAGCGCACTTGGCCCCCCGGGGGAAACCCGGCTTTATTCCCTGGGTTTTTCCGGGCTGTCTGGCTTGGGGGGCGCTGCCGCGGCATCAAGCGCCCGCGCCTTGGCCTTGCGCCGGCGCAGATTCTCCCGAAGTGCCACCGCCAGCCTTTCTTCGCGGGACGATGCGGGCTTGGGCGGGGTTTTGCCGTGCTTTTCCATGCGGGCATGAATTGGCAGTGCGTTCTGCCGGCATCAAGGGGTTGCGGGACGCCCCAGGCTGGGGCTAGAGGATGCGCGTCCGCCAGGGCCTTGGCTGTTGTAGCTCAGTGGTAGAGCACTCCCTTGGTAAGGGAGAGGTCGAGAGTTCAATCCTCTCCAACAGCACCATTTTTTGACTGCCTCGGAATTCGTTATAATGGCTAATGAATTTAACTAGACGAATTTCCACCGTTGGCGGTAACTTCACGAACAATCAGGCGCTAGCCATTCCGCTGTCCTGTCTAGGATCAATCCTTACATTGCGCCTGACGCGGCAGGTCAACGGGAAGTAAAGGAGCCAGTTTGATGCGCAGTAAAACAAAAAAAATGTCTGGAGTATTAATGTCCGCCCTATTTCTATTCGGCTGTAGTGGCGGTGCCGGGCTGATGGACAATATAATGCAATCTTGGCAAGGTGCGAGCGTTGATGAAGTAATTTCGCAGTGGGGTTTTCCGCATGACGAGAGGCGAGTGGTTGGACGAAAGATATTAATATGGAACCGTAATGTACAGGCTGTGATGCCGGCAGTAGCGTCAACCTACGGCAGTGCAAATATGGTTGGAAATACTGCTTTTTACTCTAGTACTACGACTTACTCCGGAGGGCGAGTAATGACAGGCAGTTGTGTCCGAATACTCGAAGTTGATGATAAAAACAAAGTAGTTAGGGGACTTTGGGAGGGAAACAATTGTCCGTT
>CAMCHA010000054.1 GCA_945874515.1 Asaia bogorensis | reverse complement strand
CCGGCCAGTGCCGCGCTCGCGCAACAAGATGTCACCGCCGGGGATATCTTGATTGGGCGCCCCTGGACCCGCGCCGCCGGCGCCAATGCCAATGGCGCGGGCTTCTTGACGCTGCGCAATAATGGCACGGTTCCTGATAGGCTGGTCTCGGCCGCCAGCCCCGCCGCCCGCGTGGTGGAACTCCATACCCATATCCGCGAAGGCGATGTCATGCGCATGCGCCCCGTGGCGGATATCCCGATCCCGCCCGGTCAGACTGTGCATCTCCGCCCCGGCGGGCTGCATATCATGCTGATTGGCCTGACCGAGCCACTCCGCCAGGGGGCCACCGTGCCGCTGACCCTCAGGTTTGAGCGTGCCGGGGAGGTGCAAGTGACGCTTGGCGTCGAATCCGCTGGCGCCCGCGGCCATGCCCACTGATCGGGCTGCCTTCAGACAGGCTTCGCTTGCCTTTGGCCCCCTTTCAGGCCAAAGAGTCCTTCTATCCTTCACTCCTGATTCTGCATGGAGGGCCTCACATGGCCTCGTCCTTCGACCGTATCGCCGATATCATTGCTGAAAACAGCGAAGTCCTGCGGGATAACATCCTGCCGGATAGTCATGTGATCAATGATCTGGGCATTGATAGCCTGGACTTCCTGGATATCGTCTTCGCCATAGACAAGGCCTTCGGCATCAAAGTGCCGGTGGAATCCTGGACCCAGGAAGTGAATGCGGGCAGCGCGCCGGCGGAGAAGTACTTCGTTATGAAGAACCTGGCCGCGCGTGTGGATGAGCTGGTTGCGGCCAAGGCCGGCTGAGCAAAACCCCAAGCCGCGCGCCACCGAAACAACGGATCCCTGACGCGATGCGCCTGGAATACTTCCAGATGATAGATCGGGTGGCATCGCGCGAAGGCGATACCATCATTGTGGAAAGCCGCATCCCGGATGCTTCCCCGGTGTTTGAAGGGCATTTCCCTGGCCATCCGCTGATGCCTGGCGTGCTATTGGTGGAAACAATGGCGCAGACTTCCGGCTGGTTATTGCTTGATCTGATGGGCTTCGCGCGCATGCCCTTTCTGATGGCGGTGAAGGAAGCGAAGTTCCGCAGCTTCATCGGCCCCGGAACGGCAGTGCGCGTCTATGCCAAGCGCCTGCATGATGGATCAGGTTTTGCGGTGACCGAGGCGCGGATCGAAGCCGATGGCAAGCGCATCACCGATGCGGAGCTGACCTTCCGCATCATGGATTACCCTGCGCCGGAATTGGCAGAAGCCATGCGCGGGCGGGGCCGGGAATTGGGGCTGCTATGACAAGGCGCGATGTCGTCATTACCGGGATTGGGTTGGTATCCTCGCTCGGTGAGGGGCCGGATGCGCATTGGGCCGCGCTGCATCATGGCGCGAAGCCGGTGGTGGACGCAGCAAGCTTCGCGCCCTTTCCGGTGCATCCTTTGCCCGCACTCAGCCTTGATGCGCAAATCCCGAAAAAGGGTGATCAGCGCCAGATGGAGCCCTGGCAGCGGCTTGGCACCTATGCTGCGGGCCTGGCCATTGACCATGCCGGGGCGCGCGGCCTCGTTTCCGATATGCATTTGGTTGTTGCCGCCGGCGGTGGTGAGCGTGACATCGCGGTGGATGTGGCGGTGACGGCGGCACTGACCAGTGCTGCGCCGGAAGCATCCGGCGCTCTGCTGAATGAGAAGTTGGCCACTGAATTGCGGCCCACGCTGTTTCTGGCGCAGCTTTCCAACCTGCTCGCGGGCAATATCTCGATCGTGCATGGCGTGACGGGATCATCGCGCACACTGATGGGGGAAGAAGAAGCCGCTGCCGACGCCATCCGCATTGCCGCGGCGCGGCTGGCCGAAGGACGCGGAGAGATTGCTTTGGTGGGCGGCGCTTTCGCGTCTCAGCGCTGGGATATTGTGCTGCTGTATGCGCCAGGTGGTGTGCTGTGGCAGGGCGATTACGCGCCGGTTTCCGCGCGTGGCGCTGCGGGCGGGCTGATCCTTGGCGGCATGGCGGCGTTTTTGGTGTTGGAAACGGCTGAGCATGCGCGCGCGCGCGATGCCACAGCACTCGCGCGGATTGGCGGCATTGCCAGCGATGCGGCGCATCAGCGTGCGGGCGGTGGCAGTGCGGCGGCGGCGACCGCGCTTTGGCAAGGCATGGCGCCGGCAGCACCGGGCAGGCTCGGTGTGATTTCCGGCATGACGGGTGTGGCGGAAGCGCGGATTGAAGAAGAAGCCTTCCTGGCCGGGCTTGGCAGGGTGCCAGTGCGGCGCAGCGCTTCGCTGCTTGGGCATGGTGTGGAAGCCAGCTTCCCGGCCAATGTTGCGCTGGCGGCACTCGCGCTTTCGCGCGGTGGTTTCTACCCAGCAATGGACCCCGCCGATGCTGGCGATGGCCCGGTGGAGCGCATTCTGGTGACCGGCTTCGGCCAATGGCGCGGTGAAGCGCTTGCCCTGCTGGAGAAAGCGCCATGAAGGATCATCTGGGCCGCCCTTTGGTGGCGGTGACGGGGATTGGGCTGGTGAGCCCACTCGGCTGGGGGCTGGATAAGAATTGGGCGGCGCTGCTGACGGGTACTTCCGGCATTACGCGCATTCGCCGATTCGCCACCGATCATCTGAAAACCACTATGGCCGGCACGGTGGATTTGCCGGAAGAACTGGCTGGCGCGGAACCGGTGTCTGCGCCGGTGCGCGTGGAACGCATGGCCGCTGCCGCGATTGCGGAAGCGCTGGTGGCGGCCGGCATGAAGGAGGGCGCGTTTGATGGCCCGCTCATGCTCGGCATGCCGCCGGTAGAGATGGAATGGCCGCAGCGCGCAGCACTCGCCCGTCGTGCCGGTGGCAATGGCCATGCCGCACTTTCGGTGGCGAGCATCGGTCAGCACGATTTATATGAGACCTTCCTTTATGGCGGTGTCGGCGAAAGGCTCGCTTTGCGTTTCGGCACCAAGGGCGCGCCAATTGCCATCACCACTGCCTGCGCGACCGGCGCTTCCGCCATTCAATTGGGCGTGGAAGCGATTCAGCGCGGTGAGGCGAAATCCGTGATTGCGCTTGGCACGGATGGTTCAGTGCAGCCGGAAGCCGTTATTCGCTTTTCGCTGCTGTCTGCGCTTTCTTCCCGAAATGAAGACCCAACCAAGGCATCGCGCCCCTTCGAGAAATCCCGCGATGGCTTTGTGATGAGTGAAGGGGCGGCGGCGCTTATTCTGGAAGATTTGGAACATGCCCGCGCGCGTGGCGCCACCGTGATTGGGTTGGTGAGCGGTTGCGGCGAAAGGGCGGATAATTTCCACCGCACGCGTTCGAACCCCGATGGTTCATCCATCATTGGCGCCATGAAGAATGCTCTCACCGATGCCGGCTTGCTGCCAGCCGATATTGGCTATGTGAATGCCCATGGCACCAGCACGCCGGAGAATGACAAAATGGAAGCGCTTGGCCTGCGCGCGGTTTTTGGTGAGGCGCCGCCGCCGATTTCGTCCAATAAATCCATGATCGGCCATACGCTTTCCGCGGCTGGGGCGATTGAAGCGGCCTTCAGCCTGCTGACGCTGCGGGATCAAATCCTGCCGCCTACCATCAATCATGTGGAACCGGACCCAACCATTGGGCTGGATGTGGTGCCGAATGAAGCGCGGCGTGTTTCAGGCTTGCGGCATGTACTGTCCAATTCCTTTGGCTTTGGCGGGCAGAATGTCTGCCTTGTGCTGAGTGCCGCGCCATGATGCGCGCGCTTCGTCTGCATGGGGATCGTGATCTGCGCCTGGAATCCGTGGCGCCACCGCCGCCACCTGCCGCGCATGAGGTGCAGCTTCGCATTCGCGCTGTGGCTTTGAACCATATTGATGTCTGGGGCTTTCGCGGCATGGCCTTTGCTAAGCGCAATTTGCCACTCACGGTGGGCGCGGAAGCGGTCGGCGAAATCACCGCCCTTGGCTCTGCTGTGACGGGTTGGAAGATTGGCGATCATGTCGCCCCCTATGGCGCGGCGACCTGCGGCGTGTGCAAGGCGTGTCGCGAAGGGCACGATAATTTTTGTGAAAATGTCGGTGGCGTCAAGGGTTTTCACCTGGATGGCTTCGCGCAGGAATTGATGAACCAGGATGCGCGGCTTTTGGTACGCGTGCCTGATGCGCTTTCCTTCGAAGATGGCGCTTGCGGGCCGATCACCTTTTCAACCGTCGAACATATGCTGTTCGACAATGCCAAGCTGGAAGCGGGCGAGACCATCCTGATCCATGCCGCAGGTTCGGGCATTGGCACGGTGGCGGTGCGGATTGCGAAGGATTTGGGCTGCACCGTGATTGCGACCGCTGGCGATGATGATAAATGCGCCAAGGCCAAGGCTTTGGGCGCGGATCATGTAGTGAATTACTCGACACAGAATTTCCCAACCGTGGCGCGGCGCGTGACCGGCAAGCGCGGTGTGGATGTGGTGTTTGAACATGTTGGTGCTTCTACGTGGAGTGGCAGCTTGCTCTCGCTCAAAATGGGCGGGCGCTTGGTGACTTGCGGGTCCACATCGGGTGTTTCTGCGGAAACCAATCTGATGATGGTGTTTCAGCGTCAGTTGCGCATCTTCGGGTCCTTCGGCGCTTCCATGCGCAATATCGCAGATGGCTACGCGAAAATGGCGCGCGGCATTCTGCCTGTGCTGGATACGGTGGTGCCTTTGGAACGCTTTGCCGAAGGGCTGGAACGGCTGGAAAGCCGCCGCGTCTTCGGCAAGATCGTGGTGACGCTGTGATGGGCAGCGCGGCGCGCGGCTGATGGATTGGCTGATTGGGCTTGCGCTGCGCGCGGGCTTTGGCCTGCTGCGCCTGATGGGCCCGCGCTTCGGCCCAGCCTTTGGGGCGTTTCTGGCGCGCAATCTGGGCCCGATCACACCAGCACATCGCATTGCGCGGGATAATATCGCGGCAGCATTCCCCGAAAAATCCGCGGCTGAGCGCGCCGCCATTCTGACGGAAGCCTGGGACAATCTGGGCCGCACGGCCTGCGAATATGTGCATATGGACCGGATTTGGGATTTCGATCCCAAAAATCCGAAGCCAGACGGGCTTATCAGCGCCTCCGCCGAAACCGGAGCGATTTATGAAAGACTGCGGGATGACGGCAAGCCCGCCATCGTGTTTTCCGCGCATCTGGCGAATTGGGAATTGCCGGCGGTGGCGGCGGCGAAGCATGGCATTGACAGCGCGGTTTTGTATCGCACGCCGAATAACGCCGCCGTGGCGCGAGAAATCTTGAGGCTGCGCAAGGATAGCATGGGGGTTTTGGTGCCGGCCGGCATGGGCGCGCCGCTGCGCTTGGCACGTGCGCTGGAAGCCGGGCAGCATATTGGCATGCTGGTGTATCAGCGCTTCGGGCGCGGGCCGCGCGTGATGTTCATGGGGCGTGAAGCGGGGGCCAATCCGCTGCTCGCGCAATTGGCGCGGCGCTTTGATTGCCCGGTGCATGGCGCGCGCGCCATTCGCCTGCCTGGCGGGCGCTTTCGTCTGGAATTGACCGAGGAAATCCCCCTGCCACGCGATGCGGAAGGCTTGATTGATATCAACGCCGCCACGCAAAAAATGAACGAGGTGATTGAAGCCTGGGTGCGGGAATATCCCGGCCAATGGCTTTGGATGCATCGCCGCTGGCGGTAATGCGCTTCGTGTGAAAGGCGGCTTCGCACGCTCACGATGCGAAAGGCGAAGTGCTGACCACGGGCCTGGTGGTGCTGGATATTGACCAGAAGGCGGGCGTGGCGCGGCTGGTCAGCCGTGTGACCGGGCCTGGCGGCATGGTGCTGGCGGAAGGCGAGGTTGAGGTGCTGCCCCCCATAACCGCAGAAGAACGCGCGCTGCCACAAATGACTGGGCTTGGCCCCCATGCCGGCAAGATGATGGCAGATTCTTTCGCGCGCTGCCGCGCCCTGCCGTCCGTGCCGACCGCCGTTGCGCATCCTTGCGATGCGGAAAGCCTGCGCGGTGCAATCCTGGCCGCGCAGCAGGGGCTGATTACGCCGATCCTGACGGGGCCTGAGGCACGGATTCGCGCGATCGCGGCCAAGGAATCGATCAACCTTTCTGGGATTGTGCTGATTGGCACGGAACATAGCCATGCCTCTGCCGAGGCAGCCGTGGCGCTGGTGCGGGAAGGCCGGGCGGCGGCGCTCATGAAGGGCAGCCTGCATACGGATGAATTGCTGGGCGCGGCTTTGGCGAAGGAAGCGGGGCTGCGCACGGAACGGCGCGTGAGCCACGCCTTCGTGCTGGATGCGCCGCTTTACCCTCGCCCGCTGATCATCACGGATGCGGCGGTGAATATCGTGCCCGATCTGGAAGCCGAGGCGGACATCATCCGCAATGCCATCAAGCTGGCGCAGGCCATGGGCATAGCGACGCCCAAGGTCGCTATTCTGGCGGCGGTTGAGACCGTCACGCCCAAGATGCAGCCCACCTTGGATGCTGCGGCGCTTTGTAAAATGCCGGAGCGCGGGCAGATCACCGGCGGCGTACTGGACGGGCCGCTTGCCTTCGACAATGCCATCAGCCAGGCTGCGGCGGCGACCAAGGGCATTCAATCCGCGGTTGCGGGTCAGGCGGATATCCTGCTGGTGCCGGATTTGGAGGCGGGGAATATGCTTGCCAAGCAATTGGCCTATCTGGGCGGGGCGGAGTCTGCCGGGATTGTGCTGGGCCTGAGGGTGCCCATCGCGCTGACCAGCCGGGCGGATAATGCCATGGCGCGGCTGGCATCGGCGGCCTTGTTGCGCCTGATGGCGCCGGCCTAGAGCGTGTTGAGACTTCCCTTTTCAGCCTTGGGGCGGATGCGCTAGAAGGGGATTATGAACGCATCCCGCATCTTCGCCTTTTGGCCGCGCGCCATTTTCTTTCTGCCGCTTGGGTTGGCGATGGCCGGCTGTAGCGACTCCTCTCAGACACGAGAGGTGGAGCGCGACGAATACAACACGGACAGCAAACGCGAACAATTGCTGCGCGCCACATCAGCGGCGGGCACTTCGGGCGGAATCACGCTGTTTGGTAGTGGCACGGAAAAGGGCCAAGATAACAGCGCCGGCGGCGGCGGGCTTGGTGTGAATGCCTTTCTCTGGCGGGCGACTTTGGATACGCTTTCCTTCATGCCGCTTGCGTCAGCAGATCCTTTTGGTGGTGTGATCATTACGGATTGGCATGCACCGGGTGGCGTTGCCAATGAGCGTTTCAAGGCGACGGCTTATGTTCTTGGGCGGCAATTGCGTTCGGATGGGGTGCGGATTTCATTGTTCCGTCAGGTACGAGGGCCGGGTGGTTGGGTAGATGCGCCGATCAGCACCGCGACGGCGGCTGAATTGGAAGACAAGGTGCTGACCCGCGCGCGCGAATTGCGGAGCCAATCGGCGGGGCGTTGAGAACCTTGGGCGTATTGCGGGACTGAGTTAGTGCGTCCCGTTCGCGTTCCTTCACCGGACAGATACTAGTACAGCGCTCGTTCTGTCGGAACCACGTGGCGGTTCCAACAGAACGAACCTAAGCTGCTGTGAATACTTTTTTAGCTGCATTCTCCGAGCCGCCAAGTGATCCCACTTCGCCGAAATATAGTCCGGCTTTTTCAATCCCCAACAATATTCATGCTACTGACAGGGATATTCACAATTCCAGCAACATTGAGCGTAACCGGTGTCGCAAGCGGCGCCCAGAGCAGAGGATTACCCGCAGCTTGCGCGTCAAATACACCGACATGGGTCAAGGTGCCGGGCGCGGTTGTAAAGCTGAAGCGCACCTGGGAAATATTATACTGCATGCCGGTTCCAAAAAAGGTGACTGCTTGGCGCGCATAGCCCGTGCCCGTCGGCTCTCCCAAAACGCCGCTGGCGTCAGAACCGCCGGTACCAAGGGCGATGAAGACCGCGGAAGGCAGGGCCGGGCGGCGTCCAACCACGGAGCGGCCAAGCAAATTCTTGGCGTAGTCAGTCAAGGAGGTCATGCGGTTTTTCCTGTAGGTAATTGTTGCGATATGCGCCTGAACCGCGATCGCGGAGCGTCATTCACGCGGATCAGGCGCCAGAGATGAGCCAGAAAATCAGGCAACAACCGCGCCATCGGGCCAGCGCCAGCTTGTGCCATCGCTGATGGCGACGCGCTTATTGGCCGTTCCATCTACGACATAAATCATGCAGCGCGGATAAGACGCCGCAGGCGGCAGCGTGGCCACGATATAGGCTGGCAATTGCAGCGGTGAACCTGCCTGTACGGCGCCTGTGCCCTTGCCCAGCAAAAGCAAATTCACGTTGGTGTCGGCGCCCTGGGCCGTGATTTGCGGTGGTGCGCTACCGCCTGCGCCATTGATGCGCACGAAATTGACCGGGGTTGCTACCGCATTCACTTCAAGTGCGATATTGCCACGGCTGTTCAGCCGTACCGGGGCGATGTTCTTGGCCGAAAGGGCAAGCGGGATATTCACGTCTGTGCCGCTTGCCGAAAGGCTTGGTGTGCCGCCTGCGGCGCTTCCCGAAACGGTCACCTGATTGACAGTGCCCGTCGGCGTAGAGATGGCCAAAGAATGGGCGCCTGGCGCGCCCCCCATCGAGATATTGCCCGATGCAATCCGCATTTGTTCGGCGCCACCAGCGGAAACCGCGATCGTGGCAGCACCCGGCTGAAATAGCCCAGTATCCTGAGAGCCAACCATGGCGCCTGGCCGATCAACACGGCCCGCCGGGGCGGCGGAAGCAACGAAACCATTTGTGCTCGCATTGATAAGCGGTCCGCCATTGCCATTGCCAAGCAGCGGCGGTGTTCCAAGGTAGACCTGATTGGGCGTGCCGGTCAGCACATTTGCAAGATGAATGGCGGCAGAACCATCATTCAGGCGGTTGAAATATTCGGCGCGAAAGGCGAAGATATCAAGACGATTATTGCTGCCATTGACACGAATGGCGTTGCTTTCGGTATCATCAACGCGCAAGTTTCCAATCTGCACGCGCACATTACTGGCATCAATCTGGATCCCGGCGGCGCCTGGCAAAGGTATTGATGCGCCGGCGTTGATGACTTCCCCTTGGGTCGTGATGTTGGCAATGCGGCCTTCCACGTCATTGCCATCAATCCAGACACCGTATTTCGAGAAATCAGCATAGATATTGCTGCCATAGAACTTGGTCGTAACGCCGGAAGCGGAGGAGCTGAAGCGCAATGTGGAACGCGCACCCAGGACAAAAATATCATCCAGGAAAACGCCATCCACCCTTCGGAACACCAGCGCATCCTGATTGTTCTGCTGCCAGGTGAGGATATTCGTATCATTGGTCTGGAAGGTCCAGAAATGCACATGTTCCAGCCGGCAGATATCGTAACACCGATCAACCTCAACCCCGCGGGTGAAGACCTGTCCGCGCAGGCGCTTGATGCTCATGCGGCCGGAATTGTCGCACCAGATGCCGCGGTTGACGGCAACCAAATAGACATTCTCAAAATCCACCGCGCCAAGGCAATCCTGCACGCGAAAGACGTAATCATAATTGGTCGGCGCCCAGGTGGCGCTGGGTGAAGCATGATATTGGCGGATGGCGATATCACGCACGATCGAACCGCGGGCCATGGTGCCTGAGAAAGTGAAGGGCGTGAATCCGGTCTGATCGATCCTGAGCCAGGTTCCATTGCCCTCATTCGGGCCTTC
>CAMCHA010000053.1 GCA_945874515.1 Asaia bogorensis | reverse complement strand
CGCGGTTGGCGATCAAATTGAATGGCCGCGGCGCTCAATTTGTCCATTCTAAAGCTGAGAAAATGAGATGGAGGCTAAGTGCCGCCAGCGATAAGATAACCAAGAGAACAATAAAAGCTTTTATTTTAGCGCCCCTAAGGGAATTTTCTGAGGTTTTCTTGTCTGACATGATGAAGAAAATCTTTCTCCGAAAATGATGTTTCAGTAAAACCATCAGATTAAACACGGGGTTTGGCAGGCGGTGGCGGGGTCAATTATGCGGTAGTCTGGTGAACCGCTGTTCCTACCCTCCGATTTTCCCCATGTGGTCTGGCTAAGAAATTAGTCAATGGGCGTGTTTCGAACATCGACGCTCGGCGTAGTAAATTACCTTTTTATTTAGGTTTTCTCAGAAGTACTCACATATCTAGTTCAGGTTGATGGGCAGCCATCGTGGCGCCAGTGCCAATGGGCAGTCCTTCATCATTGTAAGCTCGTCCGCAACACTGTTGGGATCTACTTCCCCGCTTCACTGGTTTGAAACGGCTATAGCGTCAGCCATGTATGGCATTCCGTGCAGTTATTGTGCTCGGACTAGAGACTCTGTTTGGGCTTGCCGGTCAGCGTTTAGGGCTCAGTGGAGCCCTTTTGCCTCATGGGCCTGCCCAGGCCTTGACTTATTACTTCCAAAGCGATGCCATCATCCCCGAAAACAGGCGTCATTAAACGCTAGAATAAAAGGGGGCTCCATGCACAACACCATCACACGCCGCACCACCTTGGGCCTTGGCGCTGGGCTTCTCGCCGCACCCGCCATTATCAGCGCGCAGGGCAATTGGCCAACGGGGTCCATTCGCTTCATTGGGCTTTTCCCGCCGGGCGGGGGCACGGATATCCTGTCGCGCATCTGGTGCATTAAAATGAGCGAGATCACCGGCCAGCAATTCGTCGTCGAAAACCGCTCAGGTTCCGGTGGTAATGTGGGGACGGAAGCGATCGCGCGGTCCAACCCTGATGGCAATACCATCGGGCTTGCTTCTGTTGCGCCACTTGCGATTTCGCCGACACTTTATTCGCGGCTGAATTACAATCCCGCGCGCGACATCGCGCTGATCTCAGGCCTGTGGCAATTGCCGAATATGCTTGTAGTGAACAATGATGTTCCGGCGCGGAGCGTGCCTGAACTGATCGCCTTGCTGAAGGCCAATCCGGGCAAATATGCCTTCGCGTCATCCGGGTCTGGCACCACGGTTCATCTTTCTGGCGAAATGTTCAAATTCATGGCTGGCGTGGATATGCTGCATGTGCCCTATCGCGGGGCGGCGCCGGCGCATATTGATCTGGCGGGTGGGCGCGTTCACATGATTTTTGATAATATCCCGCAAGCCTTGGCGCTGGCCCGTGACGGCCAGGTCCGCGCGCTTGCCGTAACAGGCGCTGAGCGCAGCCCGCAAGCGCCGGAAATTCCGACCATGGCGGAATTCCTGCCGGGCTTTGACATTTCTTCCTGGGGTGGCGTTTGCGCGCCGGCTGGGATTTCTCCCGCGCTGATCCGGCGCATCAATGAACTCACCAAGCAATCACTGGAAAGTGAGGATATCAAAAAGCGCTTCTATGATAATGGCGCCACCACCTGGTACACCACGCCTGAGGCATTCATGAAATTCCGCACCGATAATGAAGCTGCCTTCGCGCCGCTGATACGCGCTTCCGGTGCGAAGGTGGATTGATCCAGGCTGGCTACGCCGCGCGCCGGTTCCAGGGCATCAACGCCAGGAAATTTGCCATGGGGCAAAGCCCCATGATGCCGGCGAATACCAAGCCCGCGCCGACAAAGGCCGAAAGCGCGTGAAAGCGCGGGTCCACCAAAGCGCCCAATACGGCGCCAAGCAGTACCAAGCTGCCCGCTGTGATTTGCACCTGCCGCATGATGGGCATGGGTGCGCGTTTGTCTTCCGACACCGGCACCCCGGCCGCGCGCAGCGCCGCCATGCCACCTTCCACCAGCAGCACTCGGCAGCCAGGCGCGGCAGCGGCCAAGGCCCCGGCATTCTGCGCCGTGCGGCTGCCCGATTGGCAGTGGAAAATCACGGTCGAACCAGGCGGGATACTAAGCGGACCACTCCCCAGCCGAGAGGCTGGCGCATGGGCCGAACCCGGAATATGGCTGCGGGCGCGTTCATCGGCTTCGCGGATATCCACCAGCACGGCTTCCCCAGCAGCGATCAGGCCGGCGGCTTCACGGGCGGAAATAGGGGTGGCGGTCATGGCGTCGCTCCTTGGAGCACTCGCCTAGTACGTAAATTAGTATTGTCTTATATTCAAGTGGAAAGAATCAAAAATCCAAATCCGCGTAATGCTCGGGCGGGATCAGGCCGCTGATCCGGTCTTGCAATAGTGGCCGGAAGGCTGGCCGGGATTTCACCCGCGCATACCAATCCTTGGCCGCATCATTCAGCGCCCAATCCACATCGCCCAGGTAATCCAGCGCCGAAAGTTGTGCCGCCGCCGCCAAATCCGCGAGCGACAATGCATTCCCGCCAAGCCAGGGCCGCGTTTCCGCGAGCCAACCCAGGTAATCCAGATGCGGGCGCAAATTGGCATAGCCTGCGCGAATGGCCCCGGCATCCGGATTGCCGCGGCCCAACAGCTGCTTCATTTGCTTTTCAAACAGCAGGTTCCGCCCAACTTCCAGGTGGAACTTACCATCAAACCAGGCCACCAGGCGCCGAATTTCTGCCCTTTCGCCGAGTGATCGGCCCAGCAGCGGCATATCCGGATAGGCTTCATCCAGATATTCGCAAATCGCGTATGAATCGATGACGCAAAAGCCGTTTTCCTCCTGCAGCACCGGCACCGTGCAGGCAGGGTTGATGGCCAGAAACCCCTCACGCCGCTCCCACACCTTTTCGATCCGAAGATCAAAGGGAATGCGCTTTTCCGCCAGGGCAAGCCGCACCTTGCGCGCATAGGGGGAAAGGGGAAGGTGATAGAGAATTCGCACGGCGCGCTTATGCCACCCGTGCTCGGTCGGTGCAAAGCGAGCCCCGGATAAAGGGGGTGCGCTGCCCAATAAAACATGATGAAGTGACAATCCAAGGCGGGACGGGCGCATGGCCCCGGGAAACATGTCCCCGCCCAAGGATAAGGAGGAACGCGCATGACACCGCCACTTGATGCATCCGCCGCGCCACGCAATTCCGATTTGGAAGCGGCCCTTGCCGAAGCGCGGGAGAATTACTCCCGTGCGCGCCCCAATAGCGCCACCGCGCACGAGGCAGCCCGCGCGGTGATGCCGGGCGGCAATACGCGCAGCACGCTATTCTACACGCCCTTCCCGACCGCAATGAAGAGCGGCCAGGGCTGCTATCTGGAAGATATTGATGGTAACAAATACCTGGACCTCTGTGGCGAATATACTGCGGGGCTTTTCGGTCATTCGGACCCACGCATTCAGGCAATGCTGCATCAGGTTATCCAGAACGGCATCAGCCTGGCCTCAGTCGGCGAGAATGAGGCGAAGCTGGCCGCTATTTTATGTGCGCGCTTCCCGGCTTTGGAATTGGTGCGCTTCACCAATAGCGGCACAGAAGCCAATCTGATGGCGGTGGCGGCCGCGCGGGCGCATACCGGGCGCAGCAAGATCATCGCCTTCCGCGGTGGCTATCATGGCGGGGTGATGAGCTTCGTCACGGGTGGCAGCGTGGTGAATGCGCCGTTTTCGGTGACACTCGCCGAATATAACGACCTGCCCGGCACGCTGGCGCTGATCCGCGAACAGGCCGCCGATCTGGCCGCCGTGCTGCTGGAACCAATGATGGGCAGCGGCGGCTGCATTCCCGCTACCCGCGAATTTCTGGCGGGGCTGCAGGACGCTACGCGCGAAGTGGGCGCTATGCTGATTTTCGATGAGGTGATGACCAGCCGCCATACGGCGGGCGGGTTGCAGAAGCTGCATGGCATCACGCCCGATCTTGTCTCACTCGGCAAATATATGGCGGGCGGCATGTCCTTTGGCGCTTTTGGTGGGCGGGCGGATGTCATGTCGGTCTTTGACTCACACAAGCCCGGCGCTCTGGTCCATTCCGGCACCTTCAACAATAACGTCCTGTCCATGTCCGCCGGTATGCTGGCCATGGGCGAGATTTTCGATGACAGCGCGGCGGAGGCGCTGCGTAAGCGCGGCGATGGGCTGCGCGATGCGCTGAATGGCATTTGCACCAAGCATGGTGTGGCCATGCAATTCACCGGCATTGGCAGCATGGTGCAACCGCATTTCCGCCTGGGCCCCATCCTTCGCCCCTATACGGCCAGTGCGCAGGAAGATGGGCTGCGGGAATTGTTCTTCCTGGATATGATGAAGGCCGGCATTTACATCGCGCGCCGCGGCATGGTGGCGCTCAGCCTGCCGGTGGGTGAGGTGGAACTCGCACGCTATATCGCGGCGGTGGAGGAATTCTGCGCTTCCCGCAAGCCGCTAATGGCGGCGTGACGGGGGTAAGGCGGGGCTGGTTGCCGGCCCCGCCACCCCACAGCGCGCGCAGGCATAGATCCCGCTTTTGGGCGCGTTTAACTTCTAGTTTTTCGGATGCCGAAGCCGCTGGCTACATTCTTTTTCCAATTGGACCATTTCGGCAATTCCAACGCCACACCGCGATGGTCACAGGGGATCACGTTGGTCGCCGGAAAATCGCTCACCAAGGCCAGCGCCACGCCGCGCGGGCGCGAATAGCCCGCAAGCATGATGTCCAGGCTGCCCCTTTCAGTGATGCGGCGGATTTTCCCCCATTCCCCGGCCTGAGCGGTTGGGGCAGGCCCGGCCTCGGCGCGGGTCAGCCGCACAAGGTCGCCAACCTCCAGGATTGGTATGGGTCGTCCATCGGCGCTAAAATCGAACTTCATGGCTGCCATTTTGCTCAATCTTTGGGCGATTGAGCCCCCTGATGATCACTAAAAGGTTTTCTTAGGGAGTTTTTAGGCGAATTCGTCAGGATTTCCATAGCAAAATTGATAAACTTGTTGACTCTGCGCCTGATTTTTTGGGATAACAGATGCCGAGAAAACAAATATGATCAACCATCTCTCCTTCCCCCAAAGCCAGCCCAGGGATGGTCTACGCCCATCGTCCGGCTCAGTCGGCGCTGAGCGTCCTGCCGGGGCCGTGCCACCGTCTGCTTCGCAGGAGACTGGGCCCCCCAATCCCCGCATGCGGATTGATTGTGATCTAGGCATGGTGGTGATTGAGTTTCGTGATTCCGCCGGCCGCGTGAATGTTAGCCTTCCGACCGAGCGCGAGATTGACGCTTATCGTGCGTCTATCCTGCTTGGCGCGGAACTTCCGACCGATTTAAAGGGTTTGAGCACCACCCCCGGTGGTCCGAGTGCAGCGCGCCCCGGTATTCCCCTGCCTCCAGAACCGGAATCCTCATCTACTTCCATCGCTCAAGGTCAATCCGCCTCTCCGCCCGTTTTAAACAAGGTCGCCTGAATTCTGTCACTGGTCGTCAGTAGGCTTTGACCAAGGGTTGGGCAATTGGCTTGCCCGAATGGCGCAGCAAGGACTTGAAACATTCCGCTACCGCGCGCCCGCACCTGGCGCTAGTTTCCCCACATAAGGGCGCATGAACCACCCCAAGCACACGGGAGGATCGCTTCCGTGGTGGCGCCGTATCCGGCACGTAGATCATCGCAGGGCGCATTGATCTGTTGATTGACAATGTGCCGAATTCCTTCTGCCAGATTTGCGCGCTTGCTATGGCCGATAATGCGCGTGATCCCCGCGCTTCCCGATATGCCGAGGTGCAGCACAAGGACACCCGCCAGTATGCGCGCGGTGAAGGAAGCCGACATGGCGAAATGGGGCCCGGTGGTGCGCGCCGTGGGGCTGACGCCAGAATAAATCCTTGTGCGGTCGCATTTTCCGAGTCGCCAAGTGTTCCACTTGGCTTGAATTTGTTTGGTCGCATTTTCCGAGTCGCCAAGTGTTCCAACTGGCTTGAAAATGCTCCGACCCACTTGCAATCGGGGCTGACTGACTGATGATGGGCCTGCGCCCTTAATCGGGGTGCATAACGCAAAGGGGTGGAAATGTTCTCTCATATTTTTGTTGGCGCGGATGACGTTGCCGTTTCCAAAAAATTCTATGATGCGGCGCTCGGAGCCATTGGCGTCGCGGAAGGCAAGATTGACCCGAAGGGGCGCGTTTTCTACCGCACGCCAACTGGCACGCTTGGCATCAGCAAGCCCATTGATGGCGAAGCCGCCTGTGGTGCCAATGGCGGCACCATTGGTTTCGCCTGCGACAGCCCAGAAAAGGTGAAGGCCTTCCATGATGCGGCTGTGGCCCATGGCGGCACCAGTATTGAAGACCCGCCCGGCTGGCGCGAAGGCGGCGCCGTGCGGCTATATCTTTCTTATGTGCGCGATCCCTCCGGCAACAAGCTTTGCGCGTTGCATCGCGGTTAATCAGGCCCATGGTGTGATCCGTCTCGGCGGATCACACCATCAATGGCAGCGCGGTCAGAGAAAATGCCGCGGCACCAGCCCATGGTTGCGTGCCTCACGCGAAAGCTCCTCACGATCGAAGGCCTTGCGTGCCCCGCTGATCCGCCCGGCGACTTAAAGCTCCACCAGCTCGTCATTCAGCATTTCGGTATGCATGCCAAGATCGCGCACTGAAGACTGCTGCGACAGGGCGGTGACCGCATTGGGCATGCCGCCGATGCCAACTTGCAGGCAGGAACCATCTTCGATCTGCTCGGCGATCAAGGCTGCCACCGCACGGTCCACCTCAGACGCTTCGGCATTAGGCAATTCCGGCGTTGGCACATCATCGCCCTCAATCACGTAATCCACCTGGCTGCGATGCACGCGCACATGCGTGCCGACCAAGCGTGGCGTATCGGGCAGGGTTTCGAGGATGAGAGTCTTGGCGGTTTCGACAATGGCGGGGTGCCAGACACTGACCGGGCCAAGATTGAAATAGCCTTCCGCATCCATCGGTGCTGCGCGCAGTACGGCAATGTCAGTGCGCGGGATGAAGCGGCGATAATAGCCTGGGATTTCACCAAGATGACAGGGCAGGTAATTGACCAGCCCCTGGTCATGCTTGCGCCGATCATAGCCAGAAAAATGCCAGTTGTAGCAGGCAAAATGCGCCCCTTCCGGGTCATGTTCCAGAAAGGCGCGCGGTTTCATGCTGAGGCAATTGCGAATGCGTACATCGCGAAGGGACGCCTTGCGCGCGGCGAGGGCATGATCAAAAACATCAGGCTGGTTGAAGCAGGCGCCGAAATCGAGCCAATCGCCGGGCTTCACGAGGGCTGCCGCTTCCTCGGCGGAGATCGCGTGCGCATTTTTTGCCATGGCGAATGCCCCCAAAACACCATCCAAGCGCTTGGTGAATGGTAGCGGCGAGCGGACTTGAACCGCTGACCCCGGCATTATGAGTGCCGTGCTCTAACCTGCTGAGCTACGCCGCCATCTAAGGTCGGGCAGTTAGGCCGCTGCCCGGTCAGTGTCAACCGAAAGCCGCGCCCGCAGGAAACCGCCGCCCAATACGCGGTCCCCATCATACATCACGCAAGCCTGGCCGGGCGCGATCACGCCGGGTTCGTCCAATAAAACCCGCAAAGTCCCAGTGGCCGCATCCCAGGCCACTTCCGCCCCACGCGGCACTTCGCGGGCGCGCAGCTTCACGGCACAGCGGAGCGGCGTGCTGGGCGGCGCGATCAGCCAATTCACTTCACCGGCGATGGCGTCCCGCCGTTCCAGGCCTGCGCGCGGGGCCAGCACAATCCGGCGCTTGGGTGCATCCACCGCGGCGACGTAAAGCTTTTCCTCGCCATCCCAGGAAGCCTGGCCAAGGCCCCGCCCCTGACCCACGGTAAAGCCAGAAATCCCGCCATGCTGGCCCAAAACGCGGCCATCGGCATGGATAAATTCGCCGGGTTCGGCGGCATCCGGGCGGAGCTTCCCCACCAGCGCATCATAGCGCCCGGCGGGCACAAAACAGATGTCTTGGCTGTCCGGCTTTTCCGCCACCGCCAGGCCAAGCCGCGCGGCGGCAGCGCGCACCGTGGCTTTGTCTGGCATGTCACCCAAGGGAAAGCGCGCCATGGCAAGCTGCGCGCTTGTGGTGGCGGCCAGGAAGTAGCTTTGGTCCCGTTCAGGGTCCACGGCGCGGTGCAATTCCGCGCCATTGGCCCCTTCAATGCGGCGGGCGTAATGGCCGGTTGCCAAAGCCTCGCACCCCAAATCTTCGGCCATTGCCACCATGTCGCGGAATTTCACCGTTTGGTTGCAGCGGATGCAGGGCACCGGCGTTTCGCCGCGCGCATAGCTATCGGCGAAATCACGCATCACATCGCGGCGGAAAATCTCTTCCCGGTCCAAAACATAATGCGCGATGCCGAGCTTATCCGCCACGCGCCGCGCATCCAGAATATCCTGCCCCGCGCAGCAAGCGCCTTTCTTCTGCAAGGCGGCGCCGTGATCATAAAGCTGCAAGGTGGCGCCAATGACCTCATGCCCGGCTTCCTGAAGCAGCGCGGCCACCACGCTGCTATCCACCCCGCCCGACATGGCCACCAAAACGCGCATGATCAGCCGCGCCCCACCGCATCGAGCCCCTGCTGCCAGAAGCGCTGTTCCAGCCGCGCCGCTTCAGCGAAATCCGCCGCCAGCCGCGTGAACCGCGCTTCCCCACCATGGGAGACACCAAGCGCATCAATCCGCCGCGCCGCCGCCCGGGCCATTTCCTGATAGGAATCGGCGCCATAGGTATCAATCCAGGACTGGTAAGCGTTGCCATCCTGCTGGCGTGCTGTGTCTGCCAGAATGCGGAGCGCCACTTGCGCGTAGCCCACCGTGCAGGGCACCAAAGCCACTTCAAGGTCCAGAATATCCCCAGCATAGCCGCGATCCAGCACCCAGCGCGTATAAGAAACTGTCTCGGCTGTTTCCGGCACGGAAACCACATCCGCTTCCGAAAGCCCCCATTCGGCGCAGTATTTCAGATGAAGCTTGGTTTCATCCAGAATGGCGAGCACCGCAGCCGCCTTGTCGCGCATCGCGGCCAGGCTTTCGCCCTTCAGCACCGCCAGCGCCTTGGCGCGGGCGAAATGGATCAGGAACAGATAATCCTGGATCAGATAATGCTGAAACGCCTTGAGCGGCAGCGTGCCAGCCGAAAGCTGCTGCACAAAAGGGTGCCAAGTATATTCGCGCCATTCGGTTGCCGACGCAGCCGACAGCTTGCGAAACAAGCCGCCTTCCGCGCCGAATTCATCCCATGGCGCAGCCATGCCTCAGCCGCCCGCGTTGCGGGACCCGGAGGGCAGCTTCACCACCAGCCCATCCAGCGCATCCGTCATGATCAATTGGCAGCCAAGGCGGCTGGTTTCCTGCAAATCGAAAGCTAGGTCGAGCATATCTTCCTCATCTTCCGTCGGCTTCGCCAGCTTGGCGAACCAGGCGCCATCCACAATCACATGGCAGGTGGAACACGCTAGCGACCCTTCGCAGGCGCCTTCAATGTCAACGCTATTGCGATGCGCGATTTCCAGCACGGAAAGGCCAAGCGGCGCTTCCACTTCCTTTTGCGTTCCGTCGCGTTCGATGAATACCATTTTCGGCATGGCTAATCACTTGTCTTGTCTGTTGCGGAGGTTGCGCGGTGCCAGGCAGCGGCAAGGCTTGCCGCGGCGCGTTCCGCTTCT
>CAMCHA010000052.1 GCA_945874515.1 Asaia bogorensis | reverse complement strand
AAGGCAAAGGCACGGCAGGCTGTTTCCTCGGCCTGGGCTTCGGCGCCTTCTGGAGTGTCAGACAAGAACCAGAGCGAAAAACGATCCGCAGCGCCGGCAGCCGCAAGGCTTGAGAGCAAGCGCGCGAGCGGCGGCAGCACCAGCGCCATGTCTTCGCGCCGGATGCAGATGGCAATGGCTGTCCTGGCTTGCGGCAAGCCAGGACACGCGGCGGCAAGCGCGGGCAGCACGGCAGCCACGGGGTTGCGCGCCAACAGCAATATGCCAAGCCCGATCAGCGCATTGCCCGCCGAAAGCGCGGCCCAAGGCAAAGTACCCGCGATGCAGATCAGAATCAGGATTTCGGGCAACGTCCAGCCACCAAGCGCCAATACCGCCCAGGCAAGCCAAAACAGACCGCCCATGATGGCGAAGGCCAGGGCAAGAAATGCGACGCGTCGCGGCAGGATGGGTGCTTGGGTCACAGCGCCCGCTTATGCCGTGACCAAAGCGGCTTGGCGATACGTCGCGGGCGTCAGTCGATCTGCGCCCCGGAAGCGCGCACTACGGGCGCCCAGATTTCAACCTCTTGGCGCATGAAGGCGTCGTATTCCGCCGGGCCAAGCGGCCAGGGTTCCGCACCGTAATCACGCACGCGCTGTGCGATGGCGGGATCATTCAGTGCCGCGACAATCTCTGCCCCCAGCCTTTCGCGAATGGCCGCCGGCACACCGGCTGGGGCGGTGATGCCATACCAGGAAGCGACATCGAAATTCGGCACGCCCTGTTCTTCCAGGCTTGGCACTTCCGGCATGGTGCTGGAACGCTTGGCCGTAGAAACACCAAGCGCCTTCAACAACCCGCCCAAAACCTGTTGACGCGATGCCGGCGCGTTATCAATCGCGAACAAGGTTTCGCCATTCATCACCGCCGCCATGGAAGGCGCCGTGCCGCGATAGGGCACATGCGTCACCTCAAACCCCATGCGCATACCAAACAGCAGACCAGAAAGATGCGAAGACGTACCCGATCCGGCCGAGGAAAAATTCGCCCGCGCCGGATTGGCTTTGCAGAAGGCCACCAATTCCGCGACGGATTTGATCGGACTATCACCCTTGATGATCAGCACATTGGGCATGGCCGCAATGCGCGCCACCCCCGGCAAATCCTTGAGCGGATCAAAGGAAAGCCGCCGATACAGCGTCGGCCCAATCCCGTGAGACGCGATGTGGTTGACGTAATAGGTATAGCCATCCGGCGCCGCACGTGCGGTGACTTCCGCCCCCACCATGCCGCCCGCCCCTGGGCGCGGGTCAATGATCATGGGCTGACCGAGCCTTTCGCGCAGACGGTTTTCCATCATGCGGAGAAAAATATCGGAAACGCCGCCTGCCGCGCCGCCAATCACGAAGCGCAAGGGCTTATCCGGCCAGGTGCCCTGCGCCTTCACTGCCGGTGCCGCCAAAAGCACCGCCCCAGCCGCAATCATGCTTCTGCGCGTGATCATGATTTATCCCCCCTTGTTACGCTTGGTTTGACCCAAGCCTAACATGAAGCCCCCGGCTGGGAAGGGAAATCACGCCGCCGGCAGCAGCACCATGAAACGCGCGCCGGTCACGGCGCCGCTAGCATCGCGGATATTCTCCGCCGAAATGCGCCCGCGCAGGCCTTCCACGATCTGCCGGCTGATGGAAAGCCCAAGGCCGGAATGCTGGCCGAACCGCTCTCCGCTCGGGCGTTCGGAATAGAAACGCTCAAAAATGCTTTCAAGCTTATGCTCGGGAATGCCGGGGCCTTGGTCTTCCACGACAACCTCAATCATCGCGCCGGCATGGCGCGCGCTGACCTTCACCGTGCCATGCGACGGGCTGAAAGAAAGCGCATTGCCGAGCAGGTTACGAAACACCTGCACAACGCGCCCTTCCACACCGCGCACCACAAGCGGCCCGTCTTCAGCTTCCAGCAGCACCGCCGGGTCATCATCATCATCGCGCGTCGCGGCGTGCAGATCGGAAAGCGCGGATAGGATGGGCGCGATATCCACGGGTGTGGAGATGGTACGCGACAATTCCGCATCCACGCGCGATGAATCGCTGATATCGCCAATCAGCCGATCCATGCGCACCGCATCATCGGCAATGATCGCGAGCAAGCGGTTGCGGCTTGCCGGGTCTTCCACACGGCGCAGCGTTTCAATGGCGCTCCGCACACTCGTCAACGGGTTGCGCAATTCATGCGCCACATCGGCAGCGAAGCGTTCATTGGCGTCAATCCGCGCCCAAAGCGCACGGGCGGAATTCTGCAAATCCCGCGCCAGCACACCGATTTCATCATTGCGCTTCAGCAGCGCATCCGGCACGGATTGCGTGCGGCCTTCACCTTCGCGGATGCGTTGCGTGGCGCGCGCCAGGTCAAGCATTGGCGTGGCGATGGTGCGCGACAGATAAAGCGAAAGTGCCACCGTCAGGATCAGCGCGGTCGCGAATAGCAGCAGCACGGAAGCGCGGATTTCAAAGAGCCGCCGATCCACTTCGCGCGCTTCACGCGTCAGCAGTACAATACCGACACTTTGCGTGCCTCGGCGCGCGGGTTCCGCCACACTCACCAGCAAGCGGCCATCGGCGCTGCGGCGGATATAGGGGGTGACGCCGCCTTCCAACGCCATGCGCAATTCTTCGCGCCGATCGGGGCCAAGATCGGGCTGCCAATCGAAATCCGGCGCATCCGGCGCGCTATCCACCACCATGCCGGGGCCGCCGCGCCCGCGCAGCAGGGCTGGGAAAAGGCCGACCATTCTTTCGTAAATGCCGGCCACGGTGGAGGTCAGCGCACCGCGCGGTTCCGGCGGCGGGAGGGGTTCGGCAATCACCGCGCCGCCCACCCCATCACGGATGCGGCTATCGGCGACCAGCAGGCCAGCCGTATCCAAAAGCCGCGCCTGGGTATTGGGCGAAGGGTCCACCAGGCGCCGCAGCAAGGGCCGCGCCGCTTCCAATTGCAGCACATAGCGTTCGCCTTCCGGCCGCACGGCGGCTTCAGCGATGGCGCCGGCATAGATGCGCGCCTGGGTGCGCATGGCCTCAACCTCCGCGCCCAAAAGCGCGTTCTGATATTGGTCGAGGTAAAGCAGGGATGCCGCGAGCAGCGCCGGCGGCAGGGCATTCAGCAGCAGAATGCGCCTGAGCAGCGGGGAAAAGCCGCGCTTTGCCTGTTCCGGCGCAGCCTCAGCTTCCGAAAGGCGATCGAGCGGCGGGGAGGTATCGGGCACGTGGTTCCCTTAACGTGGAATGCGCGCCAGGGAAATCGCGCTGTGCGGTTCAGCCCCGGCGGATAGGCGGCACGCTGCCCCCGCCCTGAGGTGGCGGTGGTGCGCCCCAACCCCCGGAAGGCGGCGGTGGAGGACCTTGCGGCTGCCAACCCCCCGGCGCTTGCTGCGGATAGGGCGGCTGATAGCCGCCGCCATAACCACCGGGTGGCAGGTCTGGCGCCAGCGGGTCAGGGCCGAAGCGATTATAGCCTGACGTGCCACGCAGAAAGCCCGCAACGATGAAGGCCCAAAGCCAGCCGATCAGCGGGATGAAATTCACCAGCACCCACCAGCCGGAATTGTCTCGGTCATGCCAACGCTTGGCCTGCCCAGCGAGGCCCACCCACAGCCCAACCAGCCCAGCGATGATGGAAAACGGCCCCATGCCCACATCGCCCATACCGGATTTCCCCGGCAAGGCATTCTGGGGAATAGAGAATCGCCCATCCAGCGCACCAGCAGCGAGGTTGATGCCAATCGGGATCAGAAAATAGAAAATCCACCAGGTTTTGCGGCTAATGCGGCCGTTGAAGCTGAACCATTGTGCCAGGGTCATCAGCTTTTTCTCCTCAATCCTGACGGCGAAGCTACTGAGGCTGCGGGGGAAGCGCAATATTGGCGGCGTCAGGCGGCGCCAGCGGATCAGGGCCGAAGCGGTTGGGGCCGCGTGTGCCGCGTAAGAAGCCCAATAAACCCGTCTGACACAAAAAGCTTCCCAACGGGATCAAAGGCAACCAAGAAAGACTAAGGACCCATTCTGCCAGAAAACCTCTTTCACGCATCAAGACATTGGCCAAAATGACGTCCCAGTAGATGGCCGTGAACAAGAGCCCCGGCAGAGCCAAAACCAAAGGCCATCGCCAGGAGAGATTGAGGTCATGGAAACGCTTGGTGCAGCCAGAAAACCAAATAATCCAGTAAAAAATCTGAGAACCCATAAGAAACATCACAATCGTAAATTCTGATGGGCCGAAGGACTGCCAAATCCCAAAAGCCGAAAAGAACCTGGTAACTGCTAAAGTCTCAAGTAGGACGGCAAGACTCATAAGCAACGGCACCAGGATATAATAAATCCACCAGGTCTTACGGCTGATGCGGCCATTGAAACTCAACCAAGCGCGCAAGGTCATGGCCGCTTTTTCCGCAAGATCGAATCAACCTTCCCCCAACAACAACCCCGGCAAAGCCGCCATATCCGCAAAAGGCTCCGCCCCATGCGCCGCCAGCACCGCAGCGGGACTTTCATGGCAAAAACCCAGCACACGGCAGCCAGCCGCACGCCCCGCACGCACACCGGGCACGCTATCTTCAATCACCACGCAATCCTGCGGCGCCGCGCCACAGGCGGCGGCGGCGGCCAGGTACATATCCGGCCAGGGCTTAGGGCGCGGCACATCCTCATAGGAAAACACCCGCCCGGCGAATATCTGCGCGAGCCCCAGGCTCCGCATCTTCGCGGCCAATTCAAAGCGCGCGGAATTGGAAGCAACCGCCACCGCCATACCCGCCGCAGCAAAGGCGCGCACCGCTTCCACCGCACCTGGTATGGCCAGCGTTTCTTCCGCCATGCGCCGCGCGATCAGGGTGGAGATTTCCTGCCCCCATTCGGGCGGCAGCAGCCCGACCCGCGCTTCAATGAGGGGCAGCATATCGGGCAGGGCCAGCCCCAGAAATGTCTCGCGCGCTTCGGCTGCCGTCATGGGCCAGCCGCGCAGAGTCAATTCCTCGGCGACGATGCTAGCCCCCACCCATTCGGAATCGGCCAAGACGCCATCGCAATCAAACAGGATGGCGGCGGGGCGCTTCATGCCTCGGCTTTGGCGCGCGCAGGGGCCTCAACGCGCAGCTTTTCATGCGGGCAATCACGATGCTGCTTCGGGCATTGCCGCCCACCGGCGAAGGAGCACAGGCTGCGCCCGGATTGCAGCGCGCCGCGCACGAGCCCTGCCAAGGATGCGATGAAGGCCGGATCACTATTCTGCGCCGGCACGCGGAAATAGCCAGGAATGCCAAGATGCTCGGCTTCTTCCCGATATTCCACATCCAATTCCACCAGAGTTTCGGAATGCTCCGACACAAAGGCGATGGGGCAGATCAGGATCGCGACCTTTTCTTTCGCCG
The DNA here is from genome assembly GCA_945874515.1 of Asaia bogorensis. Taxonomy (GTDB): domain Bacteria; phylum Pseudomonadota; class Alphaproteobacteria; order Acetobacterales; family Acetobacteraceae; genus Neoroseomonas; species Neoroseomonas bogorensis_B. The sequence continues at coordinate 4,317 of CAMCHA010000052.1, read as the reverse complement.
CGCGTTCAATCTCGCCTTCCGTGGAAGGCCCGATCCAAACCTGAGGTGTCACGCGAGACTGGTAGCAGACGATATGGTCAAGCTCCGGCATCGCCAATTCAGCGACTACCGCGGCAACGGTTTGCTCGACCTGCCATTGATAGGGATCGCCTGCCTTCACAATGGATTCCGGCAGCCCATGGGCGGAAAACAACACGCGCAGCGGGACTTCCGCGGGCAATTCCGCGCGCGCCTTGGCATAGGCTTCACGCACCAGCCGCGCAGTCGCCGCCGCAAAGCCCTGATCCGAATGCCAGCAACAGAGCGCCGTGGTCGGCACATCCATCCCGATCTTGCGCGCAGCTTCCTGCCAGGCAACCAGGCTTGATCCCGTGGTTGTCGTGGAGAATTGCGGATAGAGCGGCACCAGCAGAATACGATCCGGCGCCCATTCCTTCACGGCGCGGGCGCATTCATCACTCATCGGGTGCCAATAGCGCATGGCGACAAAGCAGCGGGTTTCCGTGCCCGGTTCATTGGCCAAGGCGGCTTCCAGGCTGCTCGCCTGTTCTTCCGTCAGTTCCCGAAGCGGCGAACGCCCACCCAGCACCGCATAGTTTTCCTGCGCCGGCTTGGTGCGGCGCCAGGCGATCAGCCGGCCAAGCCAGGGGCGGATGAAGCCCGGCACGCGCAGAATGGCGGGGTCCGTGAACAGATTGACCAGGAATGGCCGCACGCTTTCCGGCGCATCGGGTCCGCCGAGGTTGAACAGCACAATAGCCAGGCGCTGGCGGCGCGGCGATGCGGGCATCATCTGATCCATATGCCCGCACATGACATGCGCGGGCTGGGGGTCAAGGGTTCAAAGCAGCCTTGGGAGCGTTTTTTCGCCCCCAGGCGCGGGATTCAGGCATTTCCTTGGGCAGGAGCGGCGGCCACCTGCTGCTGCGCGCGGCGATTCTGCCAAAGGGCGACGAAATCAATCGGCGCCAGCAGCACGGGCGGGAAGCCTCCATCACGTGTCACATCGGCCAGGATATTGCGCGCGAAGGGGAACAACAGGCGCGGGCATTCCACCAGCAGCACGGGTTCCAGCATCTCGGGCGCGATGCCATTCACGGTGAAAATGCCGCAATAGACCAATTCGGCGATGAAGGCCGGAGTTTCGGGGCCGATCTTGGCCTCACAGCGGATTTGCAGCGTGACTTCGAAATTTTCCTGGCCTTCTTGTAGGCGGCGCGCCTGGACATCCAACGCAATGTCAACCTTGGGCGCTTCGCGCAGATTGATGAAAATCTGCGGCGCGCCCGGCACTTCGAAGGACAGATCCTTGGTGTATTGCAGGTTGAGCGTGATGGGGCTGGGCGCCATCTGCCCGGGGCCATTTGCGGGCTGGGCGGCGGATTGTTCGGACATGACAAAGCCTTTCGAAACGGAGGCGGCAGGGGCCGTTTATTTGGCCGGGGCGGTAGCACGCGGGCGGCGGGGCGGCAAACCAGCCCTGCTTACCTTCCCCCAGCCCCACCCGGTTCAAAAAACTGCGGATGGTTGAACTGGAACATGCGCGCATTCAGCGGCATCCCGGTTTCAACCTGCGTCAGCGTCACGCGGGTTTCGCGCCCCTGCGCATCCAGTACCGCCCATTGGCGCAATTCCAGGGGTTCCGGCTGGAAAACCAGGGTGAGCGAGCCCTCTCGCGGGTCATTGGTGCGGAACAGGGTAATGCGCAGAAACCCGCCATCGCGCTGGATACGGCTGATGGTGACATCCCCGGAAAGCCGGATTTCCGGGCGCAGCAGCATCCCAAGCGGTGTGGCGCTGGTGGGCAGCGTGGTCGGCGCCTTCAATTCCCGGTCATAGAGCAGGAATTGGTTGCCATCCGCCACCAGCAGCAGCGGTTCCGGCGGGTCATAATCAAAGCGCATCCGCCCCGGGCGGGAGATATAGGCCCAGCCCTGCGCGGAAGCGCCATTCTGCGCGATTTGCAAAAACCGCGCGCGGAGTGTGGTCAGCCGGTTCAAATAGGCCTCGACAGCCGCGATATCGCGTCGGTCACGGTCGGAAAGCGCAGCCGCCCGGGGCTGGGCCAGGGCGGGGAGCGGCAGCAAAAGCGGGGCGGCAAGCAGGGCGCGGCGGAACATAGCCCTCATGTGGACCGCCTGGGCGCGAAGGGGAAGGCCCCCGGCGCTTGATTGATCCATGGGGGGCGTTAGCTTGCGCCCGCGCCAGAAGGGGTAGGCCATGACACAACGCGATGATTTGAACCGCAGCGGCACGGCATTGCGCGCTGAGATTTTCGGCGCGGGTGAAGCGGCGCTCGCTAATGGCGCCCTTGGCTTTGGCGATCTGATGGCCGAACTCGTCTATGGAAATATCTGGAACCGACCCGGCCTGTCCCGCCAGGAACGCATGGCGGTGACGCTGGCGGTGCTCTGTTCCGTGCAAAACCAGGCGCAGCTTCGCCGCCACGTTGCGGCTGCCTTGAAGCTTGGCCTGACGCCGCGCGCCATTGTGGAAATTCTGATCCAGATCGGCATTTATCGCGGCTTTGCCGCATCCGAAACCGCACTGGAAACGGCGTTGGCGGTCTTTGCTGAGCAAGGCATCACGCTTGAAGCCGATGCACCGCGCGCTGATTCGCTGGAAGCGCTAATGGAACGTGGCCGAGACCTGCAAGGCGCGCTGCATGCCGAACGCCGGCATGAAGGCCATGCCGCGCCGGATAATCCCGCCACGGGCAGCATTTATCCGCTGGTGGTGCAGTATTGCTATGGCGAAATCTGGGACCGCCCAGGGCTCGATCGGCGGTTGCGGGCACTTTGCGCCGTAGCGTCCTTCGCGGCGCTGGATCATGATATTTTGCTGCGCAAGTTCATCCTCTCCGCGCTCAATATCGGGGCCAGCCGGAATGACATCATTGAAGCGCTGATTCAGGGCGGGCCCTATAATGGCTTTGCCTTCATGCTGAAGGCGCTGAATATCGCGCAGGAAGCCTTCGCCACGCTGGACAGGGCATGAAGGTGAGCATGGTGAAGGCTCGGCTTTTTCTGGCATTGCTGCTGACTGTGCTGCTCACGGCCTGCGCCGTGGCACCATCCGCTCCAAGGGAAGCGCCACTTTCCTATCCGCCGCTTGCGCGCGAAAGAATGCTCCGTATCGCCATTGCGGAATGGGAAGAATGGGGACGGCAGGTTTCAGACCGGCAGCCGGGCCCAGCGCAGGAATCGGACCCCACCGGCTTTCCGCGGCTGCAAGCCTATTGGCGGGCGGTGCCGGAAGGGCGCGACATCATCACGCGCAATCGCGCGCTATTTCGTGCGGGGTATGAAGGGCAATGGCAACAAGATGCCTGGTCCGCCGCCTTCATTTCCTTTGTGATGCAGACAGCCGGGATTGATGCACGGGAATTCCGGCCCTCTGCCGCGCATGGCACCAGCATTGATGGCATGATCGCCGATGCGCGAGAATTTCCGCATCAGGCACCCTTCATCCCGCATCGGGTGAGGGATCGTGTGGCCGCGCCTGGGGATTTGCTTTGCGCCGATCGGTCCAGCCGGCCCTTGGCCAATTGGCAAGACCGTGCCGGGGATCAGGGGCGGTTTCGGCCCATGCATTGCGATATTGTCATCCGCAACCATCACGGCATGGTTGAAGCCATTGGCGGCAATATTCAGGATGCGGTGACGATGGCGCGCTTCCCAACCGATCGGCGCGGCATTTTGCTGCCCGCCCCCCCTGGCGCGCCGCAATGGTTCGCCATATTCGAAAACCGTCTGGGGCGGCTGCCGCCCTGGACCGCCCTGCCCAACCCGGAGGCTTCCCGCCCGTGACCGATCTGTTTTCCCCCCTGACGCTGCGCGGCGTTACCTTTTCCAATCGCATCGGCGTCGCACCCATGTGCCAGTATTCCTGCCATGATGATGGCATTCCAACCGAATGGCATCTGGTACATCTGGGCGCGCGCGCTTCCGGGGGCGCTGGCATGGTGATGGTGGAAGCCACCGCCGTGACAGCCGAAGGGCGGATCAGCCCAGGCGATGTCGGCATTTGGTCTGACGCGCATCTGCCAAGCCATACTCAATTAGCATCCGCGCTTGCGGCACTCGGCACCGTGCCCGCCATTCAATTGGCCCATGCCGGCCGCAAGGCAGCCCGCAAGCAGGCCTGGCTACCAGGCCCGGCGGATCCCTCCTGGGAAACCCTTGGGCCCTCCGCTGAGGCCTTTGGCGATTTCATCCCGCCGCGCGCCATGACGGAAGCGGATATTGCTGCGTCCATCGAAGCCTTCGTCGCCGCCACCAAGCGTTCCATCAAGGCGGGGTATCGCTTGATCGAACT
>CAMCHA010000051.1 GCA_945874515.1 Asaia bogorensis | reverse complement strand
GGAAGCATCAATCACGCGAAGCCCGGCAATGCCACGGAGCCGGAGGCGGCTATCCACCACACTCGCGGGGTCTTCGCCCATGCGGCAGGTACCGACCGGATGATAGATGGTGGTGCCATATTGGCGGGCGAAGGCGAGCAATTCATCATCGCTCTGCACCGCTGGCCCCGGCAGAATTTCCTTCACGCTATAGGGCGTGATGGCGGCTTGCGCGAAAATCTCGCGCACCAAGCGCAGCCCGCGCGCGAGCAATTCCTGATCGCTCCGCGCCGATAGATAATTCGGCCGAATCGCGGGCCTTTCAAACGGGTCAGCGGATTTCGCCATGACGGTGCCGCGGCTATCGGGCTTCACGGGACATATGGCGCAGGTCATGCCGGGTTCTTTTTCCAGTACGCCGAATTGACCAAGCGCATAGCTCGCCGGCGTGAACAGCAATTGCAGATCGGGGCTAGCCAGGCCCTCACGGGAACGCGCAAAAACCTGCGCGGTAGTAACCCCGAAAGTCAGCGCGCCATTACCGACCGTGAAGAAGCGCGCCACCTGTTCCACCAGGCGCAGGCCGCGCGCCAATTGATTGGTGCTGATGCTGTCCTTCACACGATGCTGCACGCGCGTGACGTAATGATCCTGCAAGTTGGCGCCGACGCTCGGCATATCCTGCAGCACCTCAATGCCAAGCGCGCGCAAATGCTCCGCCGGACCAATTCCCGAGATTTGCAACACATGCGGTGAATTTACCGCACCGCCGGAGAGGATCACTTCCCGCTTCGCGCGGATTTGCCGGAGCGTGCCACCCTGGCGGAATTCCGCGCCGACGCAGCGCTTGCCTTCAAACAGCAGCCGCGTGACCTGGGCTTCGGTTTCCACCTGCACCTTATCGCCCGCCTGCGCCAAATAGGTGCGCGCGGTCGAACCGCGCCAGCGGCCAATGCGCGTCATTTGCGAATAGCCAACGCCTTCCTGTTCCACGCCATTCAAATCGCGGCGGAAGGGATGGCCCGCTTGCTGCGCCGCTTCAATGAAGCGATGGGTCAGCGGCAGGATGGTGCGGTAATCTTCCACCTGCAAAGGCCCATCCTGACCACGCACGGAAGGATCACCACCATTGCGGTAGGTTTCGCTGCGGCGGAATAGCGGCAGCACTTCATCATAGCTCCAGCCGCGGCAGCCCATTTGCGCCCAAAGATCGAAATCAGCCGGATTGCCGCGCACGTAAAGCATGCCATTGATCGAAGATGTGCCGCCCAAAGTCCGCCCGCGCGGCCAGCGGATTTCGCGATTATTGGCGCCCGATTCAGCTTCCGTCGTGTAGCCCCAATTCACCAGCTTCTGATTTTGCATCAGCTTCAACATGCCGGCGGGGATATGAATCCAAGGGTGGCTATCCTTCGGTCCGGCTTCCAGCAAAGTGACGCGCCTTCCTGCCATGCCAAGGCGGCTTGCCACCACACAGCCGGCAGAACCCGCGCCAATCACCAGATAATCCGTTTCCATCGCTTCGCCCTCGTTTGTAGCCCGAAGGGGGTTCTCTCAACGCGCACCCCTTCCCTTATTCAGGTTTGCCGTCAGGATAGGCATGAATTGGCGCTGGAGGAAACGCGATGAATGAAGCGATGCGGCCCTATAAAGGGCTTCGGGTGCTGGATGCCGGCCAGGGCATTGCCGGGCCCTATTGCGGCATGATGCTGGCCGCCTGCGGCGCAGATGTCATCAAGCTTGAACCACCCGAAGGCGATTGGTCGCGCGGGCTTGGCACGGCCAAGGATACGGTTTCGGTGATGACCGTGTGTTTCAATCGCGGCAAGCGTTCCGTGGTGCTGGATTTGAAATCGGAAGAAGGCAAGCGCGCCGCCGCTGCCTTGGCGGCGCAGGCGGATGTACTGATCGAAGCCTTCCGCCCCGGCGTTGCCGCGCGCATTGGCCTTGGGCCAGAAAATGCGAAAGCGGATGCGGTGTGTCTTTCCATCTCCGGCTTTGGTCAAACTGGCCCTTATGCGGAACGGCCGTGTACGGATTCTGTCGCCCAGGCTTTCTCGGGTTTCGTCAGCCTGAATGAGGGCGCTGATGGCGCGCCGCATAAGGGCGGTGCCTTCATCGCTGATATGGCAACGGGGATTTATGCGTTTTCCGCCGTGCAGGTCGCACTCGCAGCGCGTGCGCAGGATACCACGCCACGACGGCGCGTGATTGACATGTCGCTTATGGCCGCGACGTCCAATCTGCTGACGCACCAAATCGGCGAATGGGGCGTGCAGGGCAAATCAGCAGCGCCGCCCAATGCGCCGGCGGGCGCCTATCGTGCGGCCGATGGCGGCTGGGTGATGATTACGCTGGTGCGCGAAGCGGAATGGCCGAAGCTGTGCGGTGCGCTGGGCATTGCTGATATCGCTGCCGATTCGCGTTTTTTGAATTTCGATCTGCGCTGGCAGAATAGGGATGCGCTTTACGCCATCATTCGCGCGGCCTTCCTGAAGAAGCCTGTCGCGGAATGGGTGACGATATTGCAGGGCGAAAGGCTGCTGGCGGATCGCGTGAATACGCCGCTTGATTGGTTGGCGAATGAGCATGTTGTCGCCTATGGCGCCGCTGCGCGCATTCCGCAGCCGCAATTGGGCGCGGTGCCTTTGCCCATGCTGCCGGGGCTTGGCCATTTTGTGGCGGAAGCCCCGGCGCTTGGCCAGCATACGGCGGATGTGCTGGCCGAACTCGGTTAGCGCTCCTCAATTATACGGCAGGCGCAGCCCCGGTTCATCCCACTGCATCGCGACCAACTTCCCAGTGTTGGACAGCGTGATATAGGCCGTGCGCATATCCGGCCCGCCGAAGCAGATATTGGTCGGCATGCGTTCGGGCATTTTCACGGTGCGCAGAATCTCACCAGCAGGTGAGACGGTGGTGATCTCCCCCGCCACAAGCGTCGCAACAATGATATTGCCCGAAGCGGCAATGGCGATGCTGTCCAGCCGCCGATAGCCGGGGAATTGGCACAGCACGCGCCCACCGGCGCTTGATGGCCAGGGTTCCTTCTTCAACTTACCAGGCGCTTCAATATCCCAGGCCCAAAGCCGGCCGGTTTCCGTCTCGGCCACATAAAGCGTCTTGCCATCGGGGCTGATGCCAATGCCATTGGCGCCGCCGAACACTGGGAAGGCCGCTTCCACCACGCGCGATCCATCTTCTGATGCCCAATAGGCGCCGCCATGGTCACGATCCCGCGCGCGCACCTTGCCGAGGTCAGAGAACCAAAATCCGCCCTTGCCATCGAACATCAAATCATTCGGCCCACGCAAAGGCCGCCCATCGCAAACACGGATCAGCGCTTCAACCTTGCCGGTCGTGGCATCAATCTTTTCAATGCGTCCGCCAGCATAATCCGGTGATTGGCCGCTTGGGCGCAGTATCCCGGGCTCCTCATGCCAAGTGAAGCCGCCATTATTGCAGACGTAAAAACTGCCATTCGGCCCGAGTGCGAGGCCATTCGGCGCGCCTTCCACGGTGGCGATGGTGGTTTTCGTGCCATTGGGCGCCACTTTCGTGATGCGCCGCGCTTCAATCTCCACCAGCGCCACGGACCCATCAGGCATGGCGACAGGGCCTTCGGGGAAGCGCAGCCCCTCGGCCAGGATTTTGAGGTCGGGTGTGGCGACATGAACGGTCATGGTTTCCTCCTGTATCGGTTACCATGATCATGGTCCTGTTTTACCCCGCTGCGAAGCCTTGACGTCAGGCGCCTTCGGGAGAAGCCTTCACCCATGAAAACCGCCCCTGATCCCGTCACGCTCTCGGTCCTCGATAACCGCTTCCGCGCCATTGTGGAGGAAATGGGGGAGGCAATGCTGCGCACCGCCTATTCGCAAATCCTGAACTCGTCGCGCGATTTCTCGATTGCGCTGTGTGATGCCGAAGCGCGGCTGGTGGCGCAGGCGGACCATATCCCGGTGCATGTGGGCGCCATGCCCTTTGCCGTGCAGGCGGTGCGCGATGCCTTTGGCGATAGCGTCAAGGAAGGCGATATTTATCTGCTGAACGACCCCTATCATGGCGGGTCGCATTTGCCGGACCTCACCGCCATTGTGCCAGTCTTTGCCGAAGGGCGCATCGTGTTCTGGTCGGTCGTGCGCGCGCATCACACGGATATCGGCGGCGCCACGCATGGTGGCTATAATCCAGGCGCGACGGAGATTTGGCAGGAAGGGCTGCGCGTACCGCCCATCCTGCTCGGCCAGGGGCGCCTGCCGCGCGAAGATTTGGTGCGTATGATCATCACCAATACTCGGCTTGCACGTGATGTGCGCGGTGATCTGATGGCGATGATTGGTGCGGCGCATCTTGGTGAAAAGCGCCTGCTGTCGCTGCTGGCACGCTATGGCGCGGATACTACCGTTGCCGCCGTTGATGCGATTCTGGCGCTGGCGGAAGCCCATACCAGGCGCATCATTTCCACCTGGGCCGATGGCACCTGGCTTGGAGAGGCATTTCTGGATGATGATGGCTTTGGTGGCAATGATATCGCCATTCGCGCACGCGTCACGAAACAAGGCGATCATTTGACCGTGGACCTCACGGAAAGCGCGCCGCAAACGCCAGGCTTCGTCAATTCATCCTATCCGAATATGGCGAGTGCAGTGCGCATGGCACTCGCCTTCCTGCTCGATCCAGAAGTGGCGAAGAATGATGGCTGCTTCCGGCCCCTCACGATCAAGGCGCGCGAAGGCACCGTGGTGTGGGCGAGCGAAGGCGCGCCGGTGACCATGTGCACATCGCATTGTTCGAATGAGATTGTGGAAGCGGTGGTGAAGGCGTTGGCAAATGCCTGCCCGGATCGCGCCATGGGCGGTTGGGGGCGGCGCTTTCGCGTGGCGATTAAGGGGCGCGATCCGCGCCGTCCGGGGCGCTTTTTTGTCTGGCACTTGTTCCATGCGCGGCCAGGGGGCGGCGGTTCTTCCGGCGGCGATGGCTGGTCCACTGCTGGGGAATGGCATTCCGCCGGTGGTTTGAAATTCGGCAGTGTGGAAATGGCGGAAGCGCGTTTCCCGCTGTATTTTGCGCGCCATGAAGTCCGCCCCGGCAGCGCGGGTGATGGCACATATCGCGGTGGGCTCGGCGGGGATTTGCTGCTGAAGCTGGAAACTGATGGTCCGTCAGTGGCGAATACCGCGGGTGATGGCGTGCGCTATGGCGCAGCGGGAATGCTGGGCGGCAAGGATGGCCTGCCGCATCATTATCGACTGGAACGCGCCGATGGCACCTCGCGCGATTTGCGCACCAAGGAAGTCGGCATTCCGTTGGCACCCGGGGATCAACTGCATGTGCTCTCGGGCGGCGGCGGCGGTTGGGGGCCGCCTGAAAAACGCGACCCTGCCGCGCGCGCGGCCGATGCGGCGGAGGGTTTGGTATGACCTATCGCATCGGCGTTGATGTCGGCGGCACTTTCACCGATGTGGTCTGCGTCGCCGCTGATGGCACGACAACCCTCGCCAAGGCGGCGAGCACACCTGCCGATCAATCGGAAGGCGTGGTCGCGGGGCTTGTCGTCCTCGCAGAAACCCTTGGTGTCTCGCTTGCCGATCTGCTGCGGCAGACAGAACGCATCGTCCATGGCACCACGGTTGCCACCAATGCGCTTTTGGAACGCAAGGGGGCGAAGATTGCGATGCTCACCACGGAAGGGCATCGCGATGTGATTGAAATGCGCGAAGGGCTGAAGCCTGAGCGCTATAATATGCGCCTGCCCGCCGCCCCCGCGCTTGTGCCGCGCCGCTTGCGGCTTGCGGTGCGGGAAAGACTGCGCCCGGATGGGCGGGTGGAAATCCCGCTGGATCACGCCTCCCTCAATGCCGCCATCGCGCAATTGCGTGCGGAAAATGTGGAAGCCGTTGCGGTGTGTTTCCTCCATTCCTGGCGCGATGCGCAGCATGAAGACGCCGCCGCCGAGGCGTTGCGCTTGGCGCTGCCTGGGGTTTTCGTCACGACTTCTGCCGAGGTTCTGCCGCAGATCAAGGAATTTGAACGGTTTTCGACCGCGGCGGTGAATGCCTATGTGGGGCCGATTGTGTCTCGTTATCTGGCGCGGCTGCGCGGGCGGTTGGAACAGGCGGGCTATGGCGGGCCGGTTTTCGTGATCCTCTCCCATGGTGGTGTCGCGCCGGTGGAAGAAGCGGCGCGCCTGGCGGCGGGCACGGCGCTGTCAGGACCGGCGGGTGGCGTTGCGGCTGGTGTGGCGCTGGCGGAACGCGGCCTCGGACAGGATTTGATCACTTTTGATGTTGGCGGCACCTCCACCGATATCGCGCTGATCCAGGAAGGCGATGCCGCGCTTGGCCGTGGCCGCGATATAGCCGGCGAACGCATCGCGCTTGAAAGCCTGGATATCGTGACCCTTGGCGCGGGCGGTGGTTCCATCGGCCATGTTGGTGCGGGTGGTACGTTGCAGGTGGGTCCTCGCAGCGCCGGCGCGGTGCCTGGGCCAGCGGCCTATGGGCAGGGCGGCACCGAACCAGCGGTGACGGATGCCAATCTGGTGCTGGGCTATCTGGATGCCGCGAATTTTCTGGGTGGCAAGCGCAAGCTGGATATGGCGGCGGCAGAGCGCGCCTTTGCAGCGCTCGGCGCCAAGCTTGGGCTGGATGCCATGGCGGCTGCGGCGGGCGTGCATCGCTTGGCGAACATCCGCATGGCGGATGGGATTCGCGTGGCGACTGTGCGGCGCGGCGTTGATCCGCGCGATTTCTGTCTGCTGTCTTTCGGCGGTGCGGCGGGGCTGCATGCCAGCGCGGTGGCGCGCGAACTCAGCATGAAGCGCGTCGCTGTACCCTTCTTCGCCGCCGGGCTTTCTGCCTGGGGCATGCTGCACACCGATTTGCGGTATGAGATGGCGCGCAGCGAATTGAACACAGGCGGCGTGCCCGATGATGCCGCGCTGCGCAGCATTTGGGCGGCCTTGGAAGAAGAAGGCCGCGCGAGGGTCGCAAGCTGGTTTGGCGGTGCGGTGGAAACGCGCCGCGCGGCGGATATGCGCTATGGCGAACAGGTTTTTGATATCGCCGTGCCTTTGGATCATGTCGCCTGGGAAGGCGCTGGGCTTGCCGATCGGCTGCGTGATGCCTTCCATGCGCGGCATGAAGCGCTGTTCACCTATGCGCTACGTCAGGAAGAAGTGGTGCTGGTGAATGCCAGGCTCGCGGTGATTGGGCGCTTGCCGCCAATGCCGGCACCGGCCGGCAAGGCAGCGAGGGGCATGGTGGCGCCGCGTGGCGCGCGCCGCGTCATGTTGGAAGGCGGACCCGCCGAGGTGCCGGTCTATGACTTCGCCGCGCTTGGCGCGGATCAGGCGGTGGCGGGGCCGGCTATTGTGGAAAGCGATACCACAACCGTGCTGCTGCTGCCGGGTGATGCCGCGCGCATGGATGCGCGCGGCTGGCTGGAGATCACGCTACCGGATCAGGCGTAGCGCCGAATCCGCTCAGCGTACCGGCACAGGCGCCGGCAAGGGCTGCGCTGGCGCGGCAGGCGCTGCTGATGCAGCGGGGGCAGCCGCCGTGTGCGGCGTGTCGCTTGCGATGTGTTCACCCTGCTTGATGGCCCATTGTCCAGCGTCTTCCAGTTGGCGGCCGGTCCAATTCATGGCGCGACCAAAGGCCGAGGTGGCTTCGTCGGCCGCCTTGCCCACCGCAGCACCGGCGCGGTCGGTCAGGGTTGGTTCCGCCGTCGCGGCAGCCGGCGCGGCAGCAGCAGGCGCTTGCGCCGGGGCCACCACTTGTGGCGCGGCAACAGCAGGCGCTTGCACTGGGGCCACTACTTGTGGCGCGGCGGTAACCGGTGCGCCACTTGCAGCCGGGGCGCTAGGCGCCACAGGGGACGGCAGGCTTTGCGCCAAGCTGGTGCCGCCAAGGCCAAGCAGAAACACGAAAATCCAATGATACATGTGTCTTGATCCCAAGAATGTGTTTGTGATGATCATCGCGGAAGGCGATGGATTGCCTATTTCCTAATCAACCTATTACCAAAATGACCCAAAATGGCAAGGTCAGGATGGAGGCGATATGCTCCGTGGTGGTGATGGCGGCCATCAGCTTGGCATCGCCGCCCATGGCGCGCGCCATCACATAAGAAGTAGCCGCCGTGGGCAGCGCCATAAAGATAACCGCCGCCGCCAAGGGCAGGGGCGGCAGGCCTACTAAGCTGCCCAGCGCATAGGTGATGGCAGGCATGCCAATCAGCTTCAAAACGCCCGTCAACGCCTGTGTCGGCAGGCGATCGGTGAAACTCTCCCAGGATAGCGCCGCGCCAACACACAGCAAACCAAGCGCGACAGACGCCCGGCCCAATGCTTGGATGGTTGGCTTCACGCCAGGCGGAAAGCCGCCCAGGGCCGCAACGGTGAAGCCAAGGATGCAGGCAATGATCAGCGGGTTCAGGATCAATTGCCGCAGGATCACCAGCGGCTTTGGCCGGCCCCGGCTGCCATCCATGGCGAAGGCAAGCGTGGTGACGCTCTGCACAAAGGGCACAATGATGCCGGTGGCAACGGCGCCGAAACTGACGCCCTCGGCGCCGAAAATCGCGCCCACAATGGCGAAGCCCATCAGGTTATTGAAGCGAATGCCGCCCTGCAGGACAGACGTCATGGCCGCATGCCCATGCCCCATGAAGCGCGCCAGCAGCACGGAAATCAGCGTGCCGGTGGCAAGCGCGCCCCAAATGGTGAAGGCCATGGCGCCCAGCGGCAGGCTTGAGGGATCCAGCGCCGCCAAAGCGGAAAGAATGAGGCTCGGCAGCAGCACCCAATAGATCAGCTTTTCCATGCCCGCCCAAACCGCATCCAAGGGCAGCAGCACACGCCGCAGCAAAGCGCCCAAGCCAAGCAGCGCGAAAGCCGGCACGAAGGCATCAAGCCAAAGATTCATGCGCGCTGTTCAGCCCCCGCCGCTGCCCGGCGCGGTCCAGGGCGGTGGGTTGGGCGCGCGCGCAATGGTCGCCATGCAGGCCGATTCCGTCAGGCGCCGCGCGCCATGGGCCCGGGCAGCCGCATGGGCCAGCACCAGCCGCGCATCTTCCGGGTAAAACACCAGATCAAGCCGGCAATCCGGCGCCTGATAAAGCCAGACCTCCGCATTGCCTTCACGCCGCCGGAGCGCCGGTTCACCGAGGGCTGAGATCACAGCCTCAGGGTCGCGGCCTTGCAAGGCGATAGCGGCGTCAGGTGGGCTGGTAGCTCCTTGGCGGCGCGGTCCATTGTCGCTGCTTGGCGGTGCGGGCAATGAAGCTGCACGCGCAACGGGTGGTGCTTCAGCCGCCGGCGGCGCGCCAATCGCGGCCAAACTCGCTTTGGTGTCGCGCAGCGCCTGTTCTAGACCAAGTGTTGCGCCTTCAGCCTCGGCCTTGCGGCAGCCGGGACTGAACAGCAGGGCCACAAGCGCCAAACCCGCAGCGCCCATCGGCCCAAGGAAAAAAATGCGCGCCGAAAAGGGGCGCCGTGATGGCGACCTTTTCGGCGGCATTGCTCGGTGCACCGGGCGCCGGGTTAGGAGTCGCTTGAGTCAAACACGCGCACAGGCGAGGCCACGGCCATCGGGCTGCTGACCGGCGCATCGGTGATCATTTCCATGCGCCCGGTAAGCTGGCCGCCATCTTCCACGGAAAGGCGGCGCGACCGCGCTACGCCCAGCACGCGGCCAGTGGCGCGGATGATCAGATTGCCTGTGGCGGTCAAAGTGCCGTCGAAAACACCGG
>CAMCHA010000050.1 GCA_945874515.1 Asaia bogorensis | reverse complement strand
TCGCGCCGCAGCTTGGGCGGAAGGGCTTCCAGGCCACGGGTTGGCGGGCGGGCCTGGTTCACATCCGCCGGCGCTTCTTCCGGCTTCAAATAGCGCCAGCCCTGGAAGGGCTTCATCTGGCGCGCTTCCACCGGCACCAACTCAGGATCCAGTACCAGGGCCGCGCAGGGGGTTTTGTCGTCCCATTCTTCCTCGCGGATTTCCAGGATGCGCTGGCGCACGCGGATGAAGCCGCCAATCACCCAATAAATGGAACCGCCATCGCAGAGTTCCTCCACGCGCTTTGGGAACATGCGCGTCCAGGCGCGGAGCGGCGGGTCTTCCTTAAGGCGGATGGCCTGGAACGCTGTAAGCGCCGCGACATCCTTGGGACCGACCGAGAGTTTCATGAGGTTCAACACAGGGCTTCAATGGCCGGAACCGCCCCGAGTCGGCAAGTGCCTTATGTCAAAGCGCGCCAGCCAATATCCCGCCGACAAAACCCGCCCGGCCAATCGAGCAGGTCCACGGCGGCATAAGCCGCATCGCGTGCTTCGCGCAAAGTCTTGCCGGTGGCCGAGATACCCAGCACGCGGCCGCCGGTAGCAATCAAGGCGCCATCTTCGCGCCGCGCTGTGCCGGCATGGAATACCTGTAAGCCTGGTACCTGCCCGGCGGCTTTCAGGCCGCTGATTTCGCTGCCCCTGGCATAGCTATCCGGATAACCACGCGCGGCCATCACCACCAGCATGGCGTGCAGCGCTTCCCAACGCAGGTCAAAGCGCGCCAATTCGCCATCGCAGGCGGCGAGCAACGCGGGCAACAAATCGGACTTCAAGCGCAGCATCAGCACCTGACATTCCGGATCGCCAAAGCGCACATTGAATTCAATCAGCTTCGGGCCTGCCGCGGTGATCATCAGCCCGGCGAAAAGCACGCCTTTGAAGGGCGCACCGCGCCGCGCCATTTCGGCCAGCACCGGGCGGATGATGCGCGCCATGACATCCTGCTGAAGTGCCTCAGTGAAAATCGGCGGTGGCGAGTAAGCGCCCATGCCGCCAGTATTGGGGCCGGTATCGCCATCCCCCACGCGCTTATGGTCCTGCGCCGCGCCCAGCGGCAAAGCGGTGATGCCATCACACAGCGCGAAGAAGCTGATTTCCTCACCCACCAGGCATTCTTCAATCACCACGGAAGCCCCCGCCGCGCCATGGATGCGGTCTTCCATGATATCGGCAATGGCTGCTTCGGCTTCGGCAATAGACGCGGCCACCACCACCCCCTTGCCGGCGGCGAGCCCATCGGCCTTCACCACAATCGGCGCACCCTTTTCACGAATATAGGCGCGCGCGGCGGCGGCATCGGTGAAGCGCGCCCAGGCGGCGGTGGGCGCACCGGCGGCATCCGCAACTTCCTTGGTGAAGGTTTTGCTGCCTTCCAACCGCGCGGCGGCGGCGGAGGGCCCGAAGCATTTCAGGCCCGCAGCGGCGCAGGCATCCGCAAGGCCAAGCGTGAGTGGCGCTTCCGGCCCGACCACCACCAGATCAATGGCTTTGTCCTTGGCGAAGGAAACCAGGCCGGGAATATCCTCGGCGCCAATCGCAACACATTCCGCCACTTCGGCAATGCCTGCATTGCCAGGCGCGCAAAACAGCTTGGTCAGCAGCGGCGATGCCGCCAATGCCCAACAGAGCGCGTGTTCGCGCCCACCGCCACCCACCACGATAACGCGCATCTCAATCCCCGCAGCCAGTTTGCAAAGCGGTGATTACGCCTTGCGTTGCGTGGCGCCAAGGTGGGTTTCAGCCGAGCCTGTTTGGGTCTGAATCCAGCGCGTAGCCGGCGGAACGCACGGTGCGGATCAGATCAACTTCGTGATCCTGATTGATCGCCTTGCGCAGCCGGCGGATATGCACATCCACGGTGCGCGGTTCCACATGGATATCGCGGCCCCAAACGGCATCCAGCAATTGTTCGCGCGCAAAAACGCGGCCCGGATGCTGAAGGAAGAATTCAAGCAGCCGATATTCTGTCGGGCCCAAATGCAACGGCCGGCCGTCGCGCGTCACGCGATGTGCATCCTGATCCATGGCAATTTCAGCGTAAGCCAGCGTGCCCTTGGAAGCCACGCGACCAGACCGGCGCAGCAAGGCGCGGATGCGCGCAATCACATGCTCCATCGCAAACGGCTTGGCGATGTAATCATCCGCGCCGATATCCAAGGCGCGCACCGCATCCTGGTCTTCCGTGCGGGCAGTCACCATGATGATGGGCAAATCGCGTGTTTCCGCGCGGCGGCGGAGCTGACGGCAGACCTCAATGCCCGAAAGCGACGGCAGCATCCAATCCAGCAACAGGACATCCGGTCGCGCTTCGGCCACACGCAGCAGCGCTTCCTGGCCATCAGCGGCTTCATCCACGCGGAAGCCCTGCTTTTCCAGATTGTAGCGCAGCAGGGTCAGCAGCGGCGCCTCATCTTCCACGATCAGCACCGTGGGCTTGGCGAGGTTGCTGTAGTTTTCTGCCATCATGTTCATGCCTAATCTCCTGGTGCGCGGACGACGGCGAAGGCAGAGTTATCACCCTTTGGCCGATCTTCTGGCAGCGATTCACCGCGCACGGCGAAGTGAATACGCTCTGCGATGCTCGTAGTTTTATCGCCGATGCGTTCCATATTTTTGGCGACGAAAAGCATGTGGGTTGCGGCGGTGATATTACGCGGGTCTTCCATCATATGCGTCAGCGTTTCGCGGAAAATGCCGTTGTAGATTTCATCCACCGGCACATCCGCGGCCCAGACACGTCCTGCCGCATCGGCATCGTTTCGCACCAGCGCATCCATGGCGGCCTTCAGGTTTTCCTGTACCAGATGCGCCATGCGTTCAAAGCCATTCATACTGCCAAATGCGGGTAGGGAAGCAAGAACGACGGACCGCTTGGCCGCATTGGCGGCATAGTCGCCGATGCGTTCCAGATCATTGGAAGCCTTCATACAGGCGAGGATCAGGCGCAAATCCGCGGCCATCGGCTGACGCAGCGCAAGCAGCGTGACGCAGAAGGCTTCCACTTCGCGTTCAAGCTGGTCAATCTGCACATCGCGCTGCACAACTTGGCCGGCCAGATCACTGTCCCGCCGCACCAGGGCGCGGGTGGCATCGGCCACCTGGCGTTCCACCAGCCCCCCCATGCGCGCGATCATGTCGCGCAGCTTGCGTAAATCCTCATCATAGCTGCGGACGATATGGTCTGTTGGCATGTGTGTTGCTCCTGCCTATGCTTGGCTCAGCCAAACCGGCCGGTGATGTATTCTTGCGTCTTTGGGTGCTTGGGCGCGGTGAACAACTGCGCCGCCGGCGCCACTTCAATCAGCTCACCCAGGTAGAAAAACGCGACCTGATCCGCGCAACGCGCGGCCTGCTGCATGTTGTGCGTGACGATGGCAATGGTAAAGTCGCGCTTCAATTCGTCAATCAGCTCCTCGATCTTCAAGGTGCTGATGGGGTCGAGGGCTGAGGTTGGTTCATCGAACAGGATCACCTCAGGCCGTACGGCGATGGTGCGCGCGATGCAAAGCCGCTGCTGCTGCCCACCAGAAAGGCCAAGGGCGGATTTATCCAGCCGGTCCTTCACTTCATTCCAAAGCGCGGCACGGGTCAGCGCCCATTCAATCCGCTCACCCATTTCAGATTTGGGAAGCTTTTCATGAAGTTTGATACCGAAGGCAATGTTATCGTAAATCGTCATCGGAAAGGGCGTGGGTTTTTGAAAGACCATGCCGACCTTGGCGCGGAGATCATTCAAAGCCACCGCGTCCGAGATGATGTTCTGTCCATCCATCAGCACCTCACCAGTCGCGCGCTGACCGGGGTAAAGGCTGAACATCCGGTTCAAAATGCGCAGCAAGGTGGATTTGCCGCAGCCTGAAGGCCCAATCATGCCGGTAACCTGGCGGTCCGGCAGATCAAGATTGATGCCCTTCAGCGCGCGGTTATCGCCATAGAAGAAATCCAGGTTGCGAATGGCCACACGCGCATCATTCAGCGCGGCTTCAGAACGCGCCTGCAACCCGCCGAAGCTTGCCGAGCCGGTTGGCTGGTTTTGTGTTTCTGTTGAAAGGCTCATGGTTCCGTCCTTCCGGTCATGTGCGGCTGCGCAACAATGTGCGCGCAAGGATGTTGAGGCATAGAACACTAAGTGTGATCAGAAGCGCACCAGCCCAGGCCAGCGCAATCCAATCTTCAAAGGGTGAACCGGCGAAGGAATAGATCGTCACCGGCAGGCTCGCCATCGGCTTTGAGAGATCAGTGGACCACGCATTATTGCCGAGTGAGGTGAACAGCAGCGGCGCGGTTTCGCCCGCCACACGCGCCACGGCCAACAAAATGCCGGTCAGGATGCCGGCGATGGCGGAACGCCAGCAGACCATCACGATCATTTTCCATTTCGGCGCGCCAAGCCCCATCACCGCTTCGCGCAGCGTATTCGGGATCAATTGCAGCATGTCTTCCGTGGTGCGCACAACGATGGGAATGACGATGATGGCGAGTGCGGCAACACCAGCCCAGCCAGAAAATCCACCGAAAGGCAGCACCAGGATCTGATAGACAAAAAGCCCAATCAGGATGGAGGGTGCGGAAAGTAGAATGTCTGAGACAAACCGCACGGCGTTACCCAGCCAGGAATCCTTGGCGTATTCGGCCAAGTAAGTTCCAACCAGCATACCGATCGGCGTGCCAATCGCGGTGCCAATCAGGGATTGGATAAGGCTGCCTACAATGGCGTTAAGCAAGCCACCCTCAGAACCCGGTGGGGCCGTGTTATGGGTGAAGACTCGCAGCGACAGGGCTTCAAATCCGCGATAGAAAAGTGTGATCAGAATGGACGCCAGCAACACAAGGCCAATCACCGTGGCCGCGATGCAAAGCGTGCGAATGATGATGTCTGCCCGCTTGCGGGAGGCACCAAGCCGTGCCGCCATGGCGGCGTCCTTGCGCGGGCCGGGATGGGGCAGGGAAGAAAGCGAAAGCGACATGGTTCAGACCTTCAGCCGCGAACGCAGCAGATAGCGGGATGTTGCCAGCACCACGAAAGACAGCAAGAACAGGATGAAGCCAAGCGCCAGCAGCGATGACAGCTTAAGGCTACCGATCTCACTTTCACCGAATTCAAGCGCCACCAGCGATGCAATCGTATTCCCCGGACCAAATAGCGAGGTTGAAATGCGGTTCGCATTGCCGATCACGAAGGTTACCGCCATGGTCTCACCCAAAGCCCGCCCAAGGCCGAGCATAATGCCGCCCACCACGGAAATCCGCGTATAGGGAATGACGACACCCTTCATCACTTCCCAGCGGGTGGCCCCAAGCCCATAGGCACTTTCCTTGAAAACAGGAGGCA
Organism: Asaia bogorensis; assembly: GCA_945874515.1. GTDB lineage: Bacteria > Pseudomonadota > Alphaproteobacteria > Acetobacterales > Acetobacteraceae > Neoroseomonas > Neoroseomonas bogorensis_B. Next base: position 4,491 of record CAMCHA010000050.1, on the reverse strand, counting down.
CTTGTTCAAAGACATCGCGCATGGTGGCGGCAATGAAGGGCAGCACCATGATGGCCAGGATGAAGGCCGCGGTGAACAAGCCGGTGCCGAAGGGAGCGCCCTGAAATAGAAAGCCAATGAGCGGCCATTCGCCGATGTTTTCAATGATCCAGGGCTGAACAGTCCGCGCGAAAGCCGGCGCAATGACGAAAAAGCCCCACATGCCATAAATGATGGACGGTACCGCGGCCAAAAGCTCCACCGCCGTACCAACCGGACGCCGCATCCATGGCGGCGCCAATTCCGTCAGGAAGAAGGCCACGCCAAATGCCAAGGGCACGGCCAGGATGATAGCGAGCACCGCGGTGACAATGGTGCCGTAGATGGAAACACCGGCGCCGAATAATTCCTGCACCGGGTCCCAATCTGTGGAGGTCACGAAGGCAAGACCAAAGGCGCGAAAGGCTGGCAGGCCCGCGATGAAGAGCTCAATGATCAGCGCGCCAAGCAGGATCAGCACTAGAATACCGGCAGACTGGCAGAGCAGGGCGAAGATTTTATCGCCCAGGCCACTGGGACGCCGTGTTGCCCTCATGGGCATTACGCTTTCGGACGCCAAGGAACACCCCCGGGGTTACGCTGTGAAAGACGACCCGTAGGCAAGCCTAGCCTGCGGGTGTAGAAAAAACGACTTAGCCAGGGAAGCTTTGCCGCCAGGACGCCCTGACCGCGTTATGCACTGATTCTGGCAGCGGGATGTATTCCAATTCTTCGGCCAGCTTGCTGCCATTGGTAAAGGCCCAATCGAAGAAGCGGCGCACACTGGCGCTGCGCGCGGCGTCTGTCGGGTTGGTCGGGATCAGAATGAAGGTCGGCGCCACAATCGGCCAGGATTCCGGGCCAGCCTGGTCAATCACATTGGCGGCAAAGCCCGGCACAGACCAATCGGCGGCAGAAGCGGCGGACATGAAGGCCTTGTGATCTGGCCTCACGAAATTGCCGGCATTATTCCGCAATTGGGTGGAAACCAGCTTATTCGTGGTGGCATAGGCGTTTTCCACATAGCCGATCGCGCCGCGCACATTGCGAACCGTGCCAGCAACACCTTCATTGCCGCGCGCGCCAGTACCGGCGGGGAAGCGCACTGAAGTGCCAACGCCCACTTTCTCCTTCCATTCCGGCGATACCGCCGCAAGGTAGGAAACCCACACAAAGGTCGTGCCGGAGCCATCCGCGCGATAGGCCGGCGCAATAGCCAGGTTCGGCAGCGGAAGCCCTGGGTTGATCGCAACAATTGCTGCGTCATTCCAGCGCGTGATCTTGCCAAGGTAGATATCGGCCAGGATCGGGCCGGTCAGGCGCAGCTGGTTATCCTCAATGCCCGGGATGTTCACAATGGCGACTAGCGACCCCATCACAGTCGGGAATTGCAGTAGATTGCCTTCGGTCAATTGCTGGGCGTTCAGCGGCGCATCGGTGGCGCCGAAATCCACGGTGCGGTTGCGGATCTGGTTGATCCCGGCGCCCGAGCCCACGGATTGATAATTCAATTGAATGCCAATGGCATTGCGAACCGCTTCAGCCCATTTCTGGTAGATCGGGTTCGGGAAGGAAGCCCCCGCACCAGTGATCTGCGCGCCTTGGGCCTGCGCCCCAAAAACAGGAAGGGTGAGGGCGGCGCTAGCGCCAAGAAGAAGGGATCGCCTGTTCACAAGAATGCTCCGATTGCTAAACCAAACCGCTCCGGCTGGGCGGCAGACTGCTTCTAGAAAGGCTCTGTGACTCTTAGATTTCAAATCCATGAAGTTTTTATGACAAGCATCCGGACAAGTTTGGGTGTTATCCACAAATCTATTTGTACCAGGCAGGCCGGCGCTTCGCCTGGAAGGCAGCCAGACCTTCCCGCCCCTCGGGCGCAGCGCGCTGCATCCAGCCCTCCTGCGCCAATTGCGCCACCTGGCGGGGGGAAAGGGTCAGCCCATTGGCCTCCAGGAAGGAGGTTTTGGTCATGGCAATGGCAGTGGGCGCGGAAAGCATCATCTGATCAATGATATACGCCAGCCGCGCTTCAATGGCATCTGCCACTACCACCTCATGCACCAGGCCGATTCGAAGGGCCTCGGCTGCGTCGAAGCGTTCGCCGGTGATGGCATAGCGGCGGGTTTGGCGAAGGCCCAAAGCATCTACCATATGCGTGCTGATTGGGGTGGGGGCGACGCCCACGCGTACTTCCGTAATGCCAAATTGTGCCGCAGGGGTCGCCAGCGCGACATCAACGCAGCAGGTAATGCCAACGCCGCCGCCAAAACAGGCACCCTGGATCACGGCGAAGGTCGGCTTCGGGAATTCATTCAGCTTGCGCATGGCCTCGGTGGTGGCCAGCGATGCGGCGAAGGCGGGCTCCGGCGGATAGGCCGCCACTTCCGCCAGCCAATCAATATCCGCCCCGGCCTGGAAATGCGCCCCGGCGCCGCGGATCACGAGGCCACGAATGGCGGCATCGGGGCGGAGTTGATCGAGCCCGGCGATCAGCCCTTCCAGCATGGCGGCGTTATAGGCATTGCCCTTATGCGGGCGGTTCAACGTGGCGGTGGCGATGCCGCGCGCATCAATGGTGAGCAATACGGGGTTTTCGGTTTCGGTCATGGCGATCATTCCCTTGTTCGACCGTCATTCTTCCCCCTTGCAGGCTTTGACGCCAGACCCGGGCGGGCTAAAGATCGCCGCTCTATATGCGGAGATCAGCCATGCCCGCTTCCCGTCCCACACTCAGCGGCCCGCGCCATGCGATTTCGGCGGGGCATTATCTGGCGGCTTCTGCCGGTTACGCGGTGCTGGAAGCGGGCGGCAATGCGGTGGATGCGGGCTGCGCGGCCGGTATTGCGCTTGGTGTGCTGCTGCCGGATTTGGTGAATGTGGCCGGGGTTGCGCCCATCATGATCCGGCTAGCCAATGGCCAGGTGGAAACCATCGCGGGGCTTGGCCATTGGCCGGCGTCCCTGCCGCCTGATGTCTTTATGCGCGAACATGGTGGGAAGATTCCTCAAGGGGTGCGCCGCACCGTGGTGCCCGCCGCGCCTGATGCCTGGATCACGGCCTTGGAACGTCATGGCACCATGGGGTTTGGCGATGTGGCGCAATATGCCATTCGCTACGCGGCGGAGGGTTTTGCCGTTTATCCGCTGCTCGCGGAGAGTGTTTCGGCGCATGTCGCGGAATATGCGCGCTGGCCAGCCAATGCGGCGATTTTCCTGCCTGGCGGCGCGCCGCCCAAAGTCGGCGAACGCTTCATCCAAAGCGACCTGGCACGCAGCTTGACTTATATGGTGGATGAAGAAAAGCGCGCGGCGGGTAAAGGCAGGCTTGCCGGGTTGGCGGCGGCGCACGCGGCGTTTTATCGCGGCGATATCGCGCGGGAGATCGTGGCCTTCCAGGAGCGCGAAGGTGGCTTCCTGACCATGGCCGACATGGCCAGTTTCCGTTCCCGCCTGGAACCCGCCATCACGCGCCGCTGGCGTGGGCATGAGGTGATTACCTGCGGCCCCTGGTGCCAGGGCCCGGCGCTTTTGGAAGCGCTGTTGCTGATGGAACGCGCTGGGCTTGATGGGCTGGAACATAATTCGGCCGAATATCTGCATCTTTTCACCGAATGCGTGAAAGCGGCCATGGCGGACCGTGAATATCATTTCGGTGATCCCGCCTTCGTTGATGTACCGATTGATGCGCTGCTGTCAGATGCGCACCTGGCGGCGCGTGTGGCGGAAATGGACCCGGTGCGCGCGCATCCTTCCATGTATCCACCCTTGCTTGACGCGGGGCGCGCGGCGGATGGGCCTGTGCGACGCGATTTGCCGACGATTGAAGCCGATACATCCTATGTCGCGGTGGTGGATCGTTGGGGCAATGCCTTCAGCGCCACACCTTCCGATGGGTCGTGGAATTCGCCAGTAGTGCCGGGGCTTGGCTTGATCCCTTCCAATCGCGGCAGCCAAAGCCGGCCTGATCCCGCGCATCCCGCTGGCGTGGCCCCTGGCAAGCGCCCGCGCCTGACACCCAACCCCGCCATGGTGGTGACGCGCAGCGGCGGCGTGATGCCCTTGGGCACGCCGGGCGGCGATGTGCAAATTCAGGCCATGTTGCAGGTGATGTTGAATGTGCTGCATTTCGGCATGGAATTGCAGGAAGCGATCGAAGCGCCGCGCGTTTCATCTTACGCCTTCCCGTCATCCTTCGCGCCGTTTGATTATTTCCCGCGTCGGCTTGCGGTAGAAACGCGCATTCCGGAAGCGACGCGCAATGCGCTGGCGGGCCGTGGGCATGACATCAAGGAATGGCCCGATATCACCTGGCTTGCCGGCAGTGTGGAGGCGGTGATGTCGGACCCCGCAACAGGGCTGGTGCGTGCCGGGGCTGATCCACGGCGCCCGGCCTATGCAATTGCGGGATGACCGCAGCAACCGATAGCGGGGTGCTGCTTGATCAGGCCATGGCGCGCCTGGGGGCGCGGGATTT
>CAMCHA010000049.1 GCA_945874515.1 Asaia bogorensis | reverse complement strand
GTGATGGCCTGGATGCAGCGCGCCGCGCGCTTCACGCCACAAGGCTCCTGGGTTTTGGTGGGGCGGTTCGGTGGCTATTACGACCTGAAGTATTTCCGTCATTTTGATCATCTTGTCGCGAATACGCATGATCTGGTGCGCGCCATCACGGCCGAGCATTGGCCGCCAGCGCGTGTGCATTACTTGCCCAATTTCGTTGAAGATTTCGCCAGCGCAGCGCCCGCTGATTTGCCAGCCGCCAGTAGTGCGTCTCGGCTTTTGGCCATGGGGCGGCTCCATCCCAATAAGGGTTTTGATGTGCTGCTGCGCGCCATCGCGCTGCTGCCGCGCGGGCATTTATATCTGGCAGGCGCGGGGCCGGAGGAAGCGGCCTTACGCGCCTTGGCCACAGAACTTGGCATTACGGATCGCGTGAGTTTTCTGGGCTGGCGGCGCGATATTGGCGCACTATTGGCGGCTGCGGATATGTTCATTTGTTCGTCACGCCATGAACCGCTCGGCAATATCGTGCTGGAAGCCTGGTCTGCGGCGAAGCCTGTGATTGCCGCCGCCGCGCAAGGCCCGAGCGAATTGATCAGCGATGGTGCTGATGGGCTGTTGGTGGAGCGCGAAGACGCGCCCGCGCTTGCCGCCGCCATCACGGGCCTGGCTGAAAACCCCGCCCGCGCCGCAGCACTTGGCGCGGCCGGGCGCGCGCATTTCGCCGCTGCTTTCGCCGAGGCACCGGTGATGGCGCGCTGGCGGCGCTTGCTGGCTGAACTCAAGCCAGCAGAAAGGATGTGACGCCATGTGCGGCATAGCAGGGCTTGCGCTCCGCGCCGGCGCTTCACCCTCCGCCACAGTGCTGGAGGCCTTGACGCGCGCACTGGCGCATCGCGGGCCGGATGGCGCGGGGCATCATGTGTCCGGCAATGTCGCACTCGCCCATACCCGCCTTGCGATCATTGATCTTACGACCGGCGATCAACCGCTTTTCGCCGGCGCTGCCGCCTTGGTCGCGAATGGCGAAATTTATAATTACCGCGAATTGCGGAACGATAACGCACTGCCCGCCGCCACGGCTTCGGATTGCGAACCGCCCTTGCATTTATACCGCCGGGACGGGGCGGGCTTCGCCGCCCTTCTGCGCGGCATGTATGGCATTGCGATCCATGATCGTGCTGGTCGGCAAGTGCTGCTGGCGCGTGACCCCTTCGGCATCAAGCCGCTTTATATCGCCGAAATCGCAGATGGCATCGCCTTTGCCTCCGAACCTCAGGCACTGATTTCCGCCGGCTTGGTCACGCCACAGCTTCATCGCACCGCTTTGCAAGAATTGCTGCAAGTGCAATTCACCAGCGGGTCTGAGACGATCTTCCAAGGTATCAGCCGCGTCCTGCCTGGTGAGACCATCACCATCGCCGATGGCCGCATTATTGCGCGCGAAAGGCGCGCTGCCTTGCCAGCGGAAGGCCCCGAAATCATCTCGGAAGAAGCCGCACTCACGCGGTTGGATGCAGCGCTGATGGAAAGCGTTGATCTGCATCAGCGGAGCGACGTGCCTTACGGCATGTTCCTTTCAGGCGGCACTGATTCAGCAGCGGTTTTGGCCGCCATGGCGCGCATCAACACGGCGCCGGTGTTGGCCTTCACCGCAGGCTTTGATGTGGCAGGTGCGGCCGATGAACGCGAAGCCGCCGCCACTGCAGCGCGTGCCGCCGGCGCGCGGCATGTGCGCGTGGACATCAACCGCGACATGGTCTGGCGGCATTTGCCGGAAATCATCGCCTGCATGGATGATCCCGCTGCTGATTACGCCATCATCCCCACCTGGTTCCTGGCCCGCGCCGCTCGGCAGGAAGTGAAGGTGGTGCTTTCTGGCGAAGGTGGCGATGAGCTTTTCGGCGGCTATGGCCGCTACCGCGCCGCGATGCGCCCCTGGTGGCTGGGCGGCAAAACCATGCGCGGCCATGGCACTTTTGATCGGCTGGATGTGCTGCGCGAATCGCTCACCGGCTGGCGCGATGGCATTGCCGCCGCGGAAGCCGCAGCCGCGCTGCCAGGGCGGTCCCGTCTGCAAGTGGCCCAAGCGACCGATTGCGCCGATTGGCTGGCGCATGATTTGCTGATTAAGCTCGATCGCTGCCTGATGGCGCATGGGGTTGAAGGCCGCACGCCCTTCCTTGATCCCGGCATGGCCGCCGCCGCCTTCCGTCTGCCGGATAAGCTCAAGATTCGCGATGGGCGCGGGAAATATCTGCTACGCCAATGGCTCGCGAAGAACTTTCCAGCCAGCGAGCCCTTCCGCGCCAAGCAGGGTTTTACCGTGCCGGTGGGCGCCTGGATCGCCGATGTGGCGGATAAGCTGGCACCGCTGGTGGCAGCCCAGCCAGGGGTTGCGGAGATTGCCAAGGCTGATCGCATGCTGCCGCTGTTTCGCGCAGCGGGCGGCAAGCGCGAAGGCTTCGCCGCCTGGCATTTGCTGTTCTATGCGCTATGGCATCGGCGCCATATTCAAGGTGCTTCGCCCGCGGGCGATGTTTTCGAAACCCTTTCCCAGAAGTGACGACAGGAAAACCCATGGCGAAACGCGGCACGGCGCAGCAGGCAATTCGCATCGCGACCTGGAATATCAATAGCGTGCGGCTGCGCTTGCCCCTATTGCAAAAGCTAGTCGCTGATCTGGCGCCTGATGTGATCTGCCTACAGGAAACCAAATGCCCGGATGAAGCGTTTCCCCATGAAGGTATCGCAGCTCTTGGTTTCACGCATCGCCTGGTGCGCGGCATGAAGGGCTATAATGGCGTGGCGGTGCTTTCCCGCCTGCCCATCAGCCTGCGCGAAGATGATCCTGATTGGTGCGCCAAGGGTGATTGCCGGCATTTGGGCGTGATGGTGGATGCACCAGGCGGCCCCATTGAAGTGCATAATTTCTACGTGCCCGCCGGCGGCGATGTTCCGGACCGCGCAGCCAATCCGAAATTCGGCCACAAGCTTGATTTTGTCGGCGAAGCCACGCGTTGGTTTGCGGGCCGTGGCGCGCGCCGCGCCGTGCTGGTGGGGGATTTGAACATCGCGCCACTGGAACATGATGTCTGGTCCCATAAGCAATTGTTAGATGTGGTGTCGCACACACCAATCGAAGTTGAAGGGCTTTTGGGCTGGCAGAAGGCAGCCGGCTGGCATGACGCGCTGCGTCATTTCGTGCCTGAGGATCAGAAGCTCTACACATGGTGGTCTTATCGCGCGCGGGATTGGCGCGCGGCGGATCGCGGGCGGCGGCTCGATCATGTCTGGGTCAGTGATGATCTGGCGGGCAAGCTCAGCCGGCACCATGTCTTGAAGGATGCGCGGGATTGGCCGCAGGCGTCTGACCATGTGCCGGTGCTGATGGAACTTCAGCCATGAAGCGCCGCTATTTTCTGTTGGCCCTGCTGCCGGCTGCTTGCGCGCAGCCGAACCAGGCCCCGCCCGTGACCACCGCGCCCCCGGTCGAGGAACCCGAACAGGTTTTCGCCCCCGGTCCCATCGCCTGGGATAGGCTGAACGAAGACCAGAAGCGCCGCGCGCGGGATGTCATGACCAGGCTTGGCTATGACACATCAAGCGAAGCGGCCGCGATCCGACAGTGGGAAGCCCTGCCGCCGGCCAAGCAGCGTTTCGCCATTCGTCGCCCACCGCCGCCCCCGATTGCGCCGCCCGCCCGGGCAAGTGCCACGGCATCACGCCCCGCGGCACGTCCTGCGACGCGCCCGCCGCCGCCCCCGCCACGGCCACCCGCTCGGCCACGCTAACCGGTACGGGCACAGTAGCTTGAGGCTCGTTACACGGCAGGAAAATGGCCTTTTGCTGCGCCGCACATGCTTGACACTGGGGTATCCCCCCCGTAAAGCCCGCACGCCTTCTGGCGAGAAACGCCTGGGGAGCTTAAGGTGACTAAACAGCCGGACCTTCATGAACGGTTAAAGCAAGCGCGGGCCCGCGAAGGGCTTGAATCTGGCCCTGGTGGTCAGAAGGGCTTGCCTGTAGGACCGTGGGGAATCGGGCTGCGCGCAGGGGTTGAGGTTGTCTCCGCCCTCGTGGTGGGGATCGGTATCGGGTGGTTACTCGATCGCTGGCTCGGCACTTGGCCTTGGCTTTTCCTTGTGTTCTTCGTCCTGGGCAGCGTCGCCGGGGTGTTGAATGTTTATCGGCTTTTCAACCCGCGTCGCCGTTGAAGCGTTACATAAGCGAGAGACAAGGGGTTTGCCGGTGGCAAAGGAAGGCAAGACGATTGATGCGCTGAGCCAGTTCGAATTGTCGCCATTTTTGGGCGGCTTCGGGCAGGCTATCGGCTTCAGTCAATCCAATGCGTTCATGTTATTGGCCCTTGGCCTTATCACGGTATTCATCATGGCGGCCGCCGCGCGCGGTGCCCTTGTTCCAGGGCGCTTGCAGTCGCTTGGCGAAGCCAGTTACGAATTCATCCACGGCATGGTGACAGAACAGGTAGGCGAAGAAGGCAAGAAGTATTTCCCCTTTGTCTTCGCCATTTTCATGTTCGTGCTGTTTGGCAATTTGCTTGGCTTGCTTCCCTATGCCTTCACCTTCACTTCGCACATCGCCGTCACTCTGACGCTGGCCCTGATTGTTTTCGTGACCGTGACGGTAATCGCGCTGATGCGCCATGGCTGGCATTTCTTTAGTTACTTCTTCCCGGAAGGCGCGCCCGTGTGGCTGGCGCCGATCATCATCCCGGTTGAAGTGATTTCCTATTTCTCCCGCGTGGTCAGCCTTTCCGTGCGTCTTTTCGCCAATATGGTCGCCGGCCACGTGATGCTGAAAGTTTTCGCGACCTTTGTCGTTCTGCTGGGCGGCCTTGGCGCGGTTGGCCCCTTCGTGGCGATATTGCCGCTTAGCGTGAATATCGCCCTGGTCGGGTTTGAATTCCTGGTGGCTTTCCTCCAGGCATATGTGTTCGCCATTCTGACGAGCATCTATCTCCACGACGCGGTGCATCTGCACTGAAGCGCTGGATCTTTTTCGCAAATCTGTTGAATTCAAAAGGAAGGAATGTGTCATGGAAGTTGCTGCTGCGAAGGCCCTCGGTGCCGGTATTGCCGTTATCGCCCTGTTCGGCGTTGGTCTTGGAATCGGCAATATCTTCTCCTCGCTGATCTCCAGCGTGGCGCGTAACCCGGGTGCTCGCGACGTGGTGTTCCCGATCGGCATTCTGGGCTTCGCGCTGACGGAAGCGGTGGCGTTGTTCGCGCTGCTGATCGCGTTCCTGATTCTCTTCGCTTGATGGCTGCTGCCCCGTGCCTTTGGGGCGGGGCGGGTTGGTGCGGGGGGGGGGCTTGAAGCTGCGCCCCCACCTAACTGCTATTTTGGCCGCGAAGGGGGTTAACCTATGCGCCGAATACTGCTTGCGACGATGCTGAGCGCCTTGATGCCGGCATTAGCTTTGGCGGCGAGTTCCACTGGTGGCCCACCGGTGGAAGGGATGCCGCAGCTTGCCTTTGGCCACCCGGTGCAAGGTCCGCTGTTGATCGGCCAGATTGTCTGGCAGGTCATTATTTTCTTCGCCTTGTTCCTGCTGCTTGCGTATGTTGCGCTGCCTCGTCTTGGGGCGGTGATTGAAAATCGGCGTCAGCGCATTGAAGCTGATTTGGAAGCCGCGCGCGCTGCGATGCAGTCTGCCGATGCCGCCATCACCGCACAGCGTGAAGCGACCCAGGCCGCCCGTTCCGAAGCGCAAGCTTCGGTGAATGCAGCCATGCAAGCCGCGCAGCAGGAAATGGATGCTAAATCGGCATCGCAGAATGCCGCGCTCCTCAAGCAGATCGCTGCTGCAGAGGCGGACATTGATCAAGGCCGCAAGACGGCGCTTGGCGCAGTGCAGCAAGTGGCTACCGATACGGTTGGCGCGCTACTCGCCAAGCTTGGTGCAACTGCCGATGCCGGCACGGTGCAAGCGGCGGTTCGCGGCCAAGCCGCGGCCAGGGGGATTGCCTAATGGAAAGCCATCCATCTTTCTTGGCCGATCCCAAATTCTGGGTGGCAGTTTCCTTTGTGCTTTTCTTTGTCCTGCTTGGCAGCAAGCTTTGGAAGGCGGGAACTGGCGCGCTCGATTCCCGTGCGGATGGCATTCGCAAGCGGATTGATGAGGCAAATAAGCTCCGCCTTGAAGCCGAAGCGAAGCTGAAAGAAGCCGAAGCCACCCGGGCAGAGGCCGTGAAGGAAGCGGCTGAATTGCTCGCACGCGCCAAGGCTCAAGCGGCGAGCATCGCATCCGCTGCGGCGGCGGAGGCGGAGGCTTCTGCCGAACGGCGCAAGCAGCTTGCCATGCAGCGTATCGCTGCCGCGGAAGCGAGCGCGATTGCCGAAGTACGCAACACCGCGGCCGATATCGCCGCCGCCGCCGCACGGGCGGTATTGGCGGAAACCATGGATGCCGCCGCGGATGGCGCATTGATTGATCGCAGCGTGGCTGATCTGCCCCGGGCGCTCCGCGTCGCCTGAAAGCCAGACTAAATCGCCTAGGCCCCCCTTCCGAGAGAAGCGAGGCCTGTTTCATGCCCGCGTGAAGCCTCTTTTTCTGCCGCTGCAAAAATAGTAATCTCCCCAATATTCTATTTATGGGAGAAGCTTCATGCTGCGCCGCCTGACCCTTGCCGCTGCTTTGCTGGCCGGTTCCGCCTTGTCTGCCCAGGCCAATAACTTCCGCTGGGCCAATGATGGCGATGTGAATTCCATGGACCCCTATACCCGGCAGGAAACCTTCCTGCTCGCCTTCGGGTCCAATTTCTATGAGCCGCTGGTCCGCCGTGATCATGAAGGCAAGGTGGAAGCCGCACTTGCCGAACGTTGGGAACAGCCGCAGCCGAATGTTTGGCGCTTTCACCTGCGCCGCAATGTGAAATTCTCGGATGGTACGCCCTTCACCGCCGATGATGTTGTCTTCAGCGTGGAACGTGCGCGCGCACCTGGCTCCAATGTGCAAGGTGTGCTCGCTTCCGTGAAGGAAGTGCGCAAGATTGATGATCACACCGTGGATTTCGAAACCACCGTGCCCAATCCGATCCTGCTGCAGGAAATCACCAATTGGGGCATGTTCAGCCGCACCTGGGCGGAGAAAAACAACGCCACGCGCCCCGCGGATTTGACAACGCGCGTGGAAAATTTTGCCACGCGCAATGCCATGGGCACCGGCCCCTTCATCCTGGTTTCGCGTGAGCCGGACCGCCGCACGGTGGTCGCCCCCAATCCCAATTGGTGGGACAAGCCGGTGCATAATCTGACGCGCGCCGAATTGAACATCATTTCCAATGACGCAACGCGCGTGGCCGCGCTGCTCTCGGGCGAGATGGATTTTGTCTATACCGTGCCGCCGCAGGATGTGGACCGGATTTCGCGCTCCCCTGGGGTGCGCATCATCCAGGGGCCGGAATTGCGCACCATCTATCTGGGGTTGGATCAGATGCGCCCGCAGCTTCTGAAATCCGATGTGCAGGGCAAGAATCCCTTCCAGGATGTGCGCGTGCGCCGCGCCATGCAATTGGCGATAGACACCACGGCCATCCAGCGCAGCGTGATGCGCGGCCAATCCCGCCCGACCAATCTGATGTATGGCCCGGGCGTGAATGGCTTCCGTGACGAAGATGACCAGCGCCCGCGCGTTGACCTGAACGAAGGGCGCCGGCTGCTGACGGAAGCGGGCTATCCGAATGGCTTTGGCGTGACGCTGGATTGCCCGAATGACCGTTATGTGAATGATGAGGCGATCTGCACCGCCGTTGTCGCCATGCTGGCGCGCATCAATATCCGCGTCACGCTGAACGCGCAGACGCGCGCGCGCTTCTTCGCCGAGGTGAATGCGCCTGGCTACAATACCAGCTTCTACATGCTGGGTTGGACCCCGGCCACTTCGGATGCGCATAACGCGCTGTTCAACCTGGCCGCCACCCGCGATGGCTCACGCGGCATGTTCAACAATGGCGGCTATTCCAGCCCGCGCCTGGATGATCTGATCAGCCGGATCGCGGTGGAAACGAACCAAGCCACGCGCCAGGGGCTGATCACCGAAGCGGGCAAGGTGATCCAGAACGATGTCGGCTATATTCCGCTGCACCAGCAGCAGATTGTGTGGGCCGTGCGCCAAGGCTGGAATGTGGTGCAGACAGCGGATAACTACATCCAGCTGCGCTTCGTGCGTCAGGGGCAGTAAGACCCATTGCGAGAACCACCCGCCCGTTGATCGCCGGGCGGGTTTTTCTTTGACCTGCTGCTTGGCACAGGCTGCCTCCACCCCATTGATCGCCCTTGGAAAAGGGAGGATGCTCCCACTGCGCTAGGCTCAAGATAAGCGCAGGAGGAACCGTGACTGAAGCGGCAATAGATTGCGATCTCCATCCTGGCCTGCCGAGCATGGCAAGCCTGTTCCCCTATATGGATCACCATTGGCGCACCAGCCTGAAGGAACGCGGCGTTTCGCAGCTTGAAAGCGCTTCCTGGCCGCCCGCAGCCCCTTCCACCGTGCGCGCCGATTGGCGTGGCCCGAAGGGTGAAGCACCGTGCACGCTAGCCACACTGCAAGCGCAAGTGTTGGATCGCTGGCAGGTTGGCACCGGCATCCTGAACCCGCTTTTCCCGGTGCAGCTTCCCTTCAGCCGAGACCTCTCGGCCGCCTTTGCGCGCGCGCTGAATGATTGGATCCGCGCTGAGTGGCTGGAAGGCGATAAACGCCTGCGCGCTTCCATCCTGCTGCCCAATGCCATTGAGGAATCGGTAGCCGAGATCGAACGCCTGGCGCCAGACCGTCGCTTTGTGCAGGCGATGACGCTTTGCATGGGGGAAATTCCGCTGGGTCGGCGCGAATGGTGGCCGGTGTATGAAGCACTCAGCCGCCATGACATGCCGCTTGCCATTCATGCCGGCAGTAATTGGCGCCACCCCGTCACCTCGGTTGGCTGGCCTTCCTATTATCTTGAGGAATACACGGCGAATTCGATGGGGTTTCAAGCATCGCTTGCTTCCTTGATCACCGAGGGCGTCTTTGTGAAATTCCCGAAGCTCAAGGTTGTGCTGCTGGAAAGCGGTGTGTCTTGGCTGCCATCCTTTCTGTGGCGGTTGGTGAAATCCTGGAAGGGCGTGCGCTTTGAAGTGCCCTGGCTGGATCGCCCGCCATCGGAATATGTGCGCGACCATGTGCGGCTTTCGATCCGTCCCTTGGATGTGCCGGAAGAAGCCACGATCATGGCGCGGCTGATGGATCATCTGGGGTCGGATGAGCTGTTATTGTGGTCTTCCGATTGGCCGCATGCGCATTTTGAAGGGGACGCGACCGTGCCCCAAGGGCTCGATCCCGGCCTGCTCAAGAAAATCATGGTGGATAACCCGCTGGCTACTTATGGTAGGTTGCGGAAAGGAGCTTTGGCATGAACATCATCCGCCCCATCGCCGCCCCTGGGCGGCCCGCCGCCGCAACGCTTGGCCTGGTGGATTGCGATATCCATCCGCGCTGCGCGGATTTAGGCGAATATCGCCCTTTCATGAGCGATGCCATGTGGCACCGCCTGACCACCTACGGCATTCACGCGCGCCACGGCTTTCATAAGGGCTATCCCTTCCCGAAGGCGGCGCCGCTTGCCAGCCGGCGCGATACCTGGGGCCCGCATGGCCAGCCACCCGCTTCCGATCTTGGCTTTGTGCAGAAGCAATTCCTGGATCATTATGGGTTGGATATTGGCGTGCTGAACCCTTTGCAGCCTTCCGGCCAGGGTGATGTGAATGATGATCTTTCGGTGGCCCTCGCCCATGCTGTGAATGAATGGCAATTGGCGCATTGGGTGGATCATGATGCGCGGCTGCGCGCTTCCATCGTGGTGCCTTATGAGGATGCGGCGGCATCAGCTGCGGAAATCCGCAAGCGCGCCGGCGATAGCCGCTTCTGCCAGGTGCTGCTGATGAGCCGTACTTCGGAACCCTTGGGCCGCAAGCGCTATTGGCCGATTTATGAGGCAGC
>CAMCHA010000048.1 GCA_945874515.1 Asaia bogorensis | reverse complement strand
ATCAAGGATTTGTTCTGCACGGAAGGTGTGCGCACCACGGCGGGTTCGAAAATCCTGGGCAATTTCATCCCGCCTTATGAAAGCACCGTGACCGCGCAGTTGAAGCGTGATGGGGCGGTGTTTCTGGGCAAGGCCAATCTGGATGAATTCGCCATGGGGTCATCCAATTTGACCTCGGCCTATGGTGGCGTTTTGAACCCGTGGCAGCGCAAGGATGACCCAGGCGCGCGGCTGGTGCCGGGTGGGTCTTCTGGTGGTTCCGCCGCTGCCGTGGCGGCGCGGATGGCGCTGGGCGCGACGGGCACGGATACGGGCGGTTCCATCCGTCAGCCGGCAGCGTTTTGCGGCATTACTGGCATCAAGCCGACTTATGGGCGCTGTTCGCGCTTTGGCATTGTGGCCTTTGCATCTTCATTGGATCAGGCAGGTCCCTTTGCCCGCACGGTGGAAGATTGCGCCATTCTGCTGCGGTCCATGGCCGGGCACGACGCGAAGGATTCCACCAGCGCCAATCAACCCGTGCCGGATTTCGCTGCCGCTTGTGGGCGCAGCGTGAAGGGGATGCGCATTGGCGTGCCGCGCGAATATCGGCTGGATGGCATGCCGGCGGAGATTGAAAAGCTCTGGCGCCAGGGCTTGGATTGGTTGCGCGATGCGGGGGCGGAGATTGTGGATATATCTCTGCCACACACCAAATATGCGCTGCCCACTTATTACATCGTGGCCCCTGCCGAGGCGTCTTCCAATCTGGCGCGCTATGATGGCGTGCGCTTCGGCTTGCGCGTGGCGGAGAAGGATAGTGACCTGCGCGATCTATATGAACGCACGCGGGCCGAAGGGTTTGGCGCGGAAGTGCGCCGGCGCATCATGATCGGCACCTATGTGTTGAGTGCCGGCTATTACGATGCCTATTACCTGAAAGCGCAAAGAATCCGTGCCCTGATCGCGAGCGATTTTGACGCTGCCTGGGCCAAGGTGGATGCGATTGTGACCCCCGCGACACCATCAGCGGCCTTTGCAGAAGGCGAAAATGCGGATGACCCGGTGAAGATGTATTTGAACGATGTCTTCACCGTCACCGCCAATCTGGCCGGCCTGCCGGGCCTGGCGCTGCCGACAGGGCTTGATCATCAGGGCCTGCCTTTAGGTTTGCAGGTGATTGGCCGCGCCTTTGATGAGGAAACGGTTTTTGCGGTGGGGGCAGCGCTGGAACGCGCGGCTGATTTCAAGGCGATGCCAGCAATGAGGGCCGGGGCATGACCTATATCGTCGAGGGGGAATCAGGCCCCTGGGAAGTGGTGATCGGGCTGGAAGTCCACGCCCAAGTCACATCCAACGCCAAGCTGTTTTCCGGCGCGGCGACTGCCTTTGGCGCGGAACCCAATGCGCAGGTTTCCTTCATTGATGCGGGCTTCCCCGGCATGTTGCCGGTGATCAACCATGAATGCGTGGCGCAGGCCGTGCGTACCGGGCTTGGCTTGAATGCCAAGGTCAATCTCTGGTCCCGTTTTGATCGCAAGAATTATTTCTATGCCGATCTGCCGCAGGGCTATCAGATCAGCCAATACGCGCATCCCATTATCGGTGAAGGTGCGATTGATATTGAATTGGCGGATGGCAGCACGAAAACCATTGGCATTACGCGGCTGCATCTGGAACAAGATGCCGGCAAATCCCAGCATGACCAGCACGCGACAAAATCCTTCATTGACCTGAACCGTTCCGGTGTGGCGCTGATGGAAATTGTCTCGGAGCCGGATATGCGCAGCCCCGAGGAAGCCGGCGCTTACCTGACGAAGCTGCGCCAGATCATGCGCTATCTGGGCACTTGCGATGGCAATATGGACGAAGGCTCAATGCGGGCCGATGTGAATGTTTCTGTTCGTAAGGCCGGAGAGGGTTTCCGCACGCGCTGCGAAGTGAAGAATGTGAATTCCATCCGCTTTGTCATGCAGGCGGTGGAAACCGAGGCGCGCCGGCAGGTTGAGGTGTGGGAATCCGGCGGCACGGTTGATCAGGAAACACGGCTTTTCGATACAAGCCGCGGCATAACGCGTTCCATGCGGTCAAAAGAAGATGCGCATGATTACCGCTATTTCCCGGACCCGGATTTGCCCCCGCTGGTGATTGATGCAGCCTGGGTGGAAGGCCTAAAGGCCGCTTTGCCGGAACTGCCCGATCAGCGCCGCGCACGTTATGTGCGCGATTACGGGATCACGCCCTATGACGCGCATGTGCTGACGCTAGAGCGCGAAACCGCTGCTTATTATGAGAGCGTCTCCAAGGGGCGGGATGCGAAGCAGGCGGCGCATTGGGTGATGGGTGATCTTTTCGCGGCCATCAACCGCACCAAAAGCTCCATCGCCGAACCGCCTGTCAGTGCTGCTGATCTTGGCGCACTGCTTGATCTGATGGCTGACAACACGCTTTCCGGCAAATTGGCCAAGGAAGTGTTTGAAGCCATGGTGGAAACAGGCCGCGCGCCTGGCGCCATTGTAGAAGAACGCGGCCTGAAGCAGGTGACGGATACCGGCGCGATTGAAGCGGTGATTGACCAGGTGCTGGCCGCCAATGCCGATAAGGTCGCGGAATATCGTTCTGGCAAGGATAAGCTGTTTGGCTTCTTTGTCGGCCAGACCATGAAGGCCATGCAGGGCAAGGGAAATCCGGCGCTGGTCAATGATGTGCTGAAGCAAAAGCTTTCGTGATTGCGTCCCTCGCGCGGGGTTAGCCCCCCCGCGCAGCGCTGCGCAATTCCTCAGCGAAATCGGCGCGTTTTTGGTGGATGGAGGCGATCACGCGCCCCACCGGGACGCCGAGCGATACCAGCGCCGCTTCGGATAATTGTAGGCTTGCTTCAATCGTCTCCGGCACGGTCTCACTCACGCCCTGCGCGTAAAGATGGCGCGCATGCGCGGCATCCCGCGCGCGGGAGATAATGGGCAAATCCGGCCGCTCTGCGCGAATGGCGCTGACGATCAGATCTATCTGCGGCGCAAGATTGATGGTGATGATGACGCTTTGCGCCGAAGCCAGACCGCAGGCCTGCAAAAAAGCCGGGCGCGCGGCATCGCCGAAGAAGACTTCTTCACCCGCGCGGCGGGCGCGGGCCACGGTTGCGGGGTCATGATCCACCGCGATCTGCCGCAGGTCATGTTGGCGGAGCAGCGCGGCCACGGTTTTGCCAACGCGCCCGTAGCCGATGATGATGGCATGGCCCTGTTGTGCGTCGGGCAGGGCTTCCAGCGCTGGGTCTTTCGGCCGCGCTTCTTCCAGCAAAGGCGCCAGGCGCCGCGCCAGTGCAGACAGTAGCGGCAGCAAAGCCATGGTCAGGCTGATCGCCGCCAGGATAAAGCTGCCCAGCTTTGGTTCAATCAACGCCAAGCCGGTCGCGAGCCCAATGCCCACAAAGGCGAATTCGCCGCCCGGGCCAAGCAATAGCGCCGCTTCCAAGGAAGCCGCGCGCGTCAGCGCAAAATACCGCGCCAGCGCATAGACGATTCCGACCTTGAGTGCGATGAGCCCAAAAGCCAAGCCGAGAAGCAGCACGGGTTCGCGCGCCACTTCGCGGAAATCAATATTCATGCCGACGCTGAAGAAGAAAATGCCCAGCAGCAGGCCCTTGAAGGGTTCAATAGTGGCCTGCACCGCGCGGCGATATTCGGTCTCGGCCAGCAAAAGCCCGGCGACAAAAGCGCCAATCGCCATGGAAAGCCCAGCCTTGGCGGCCAGGATGCCGGTTGCGACAATCACGAATAATACGGCGGCGATAAACAATTCTTCCGAACGTTGGCCGACCACCAGACGGAAAAGCGGGCGCAGCACCGCGCGCCCCACGAGCACAATCACCGCCAGCACCAGCAGCGCCTGGCCAAGCGCAGTCGCGATACTCAGCAGCACGGAATCGCCGCCCTTGGCGCCAAGGATGCCGATGAAAAGCAGAATGGGCACCACCGCCACATCCTGCGCCAGCAGCACAGAGAAACTGGCGCGCCCGCCGCTGGTCAGCAGCCTTTCCTGCTGCGCCAGCAATTCCAGCACAATGGCCGTGGAAGAAAGTGCCAAACATGCGGCGAGCACCGCAGCAATCTGGGGTGTCAGGCCGAAGGCCAGCGCAATGACGCTGATCACAACAAAGCTGATCGCCAATTGCAGCCCGCCCAGGCCCAGCACCAGCCGGCGCATCGCCTTCAGGCGTTCAAAGGAAAGTTCAAGCCCAATCAGAAACAGTAGAAAAACCACGCCAAGTTCGGCAATCGCGGTGACACTTTTCGCATCAATCACCGTGAACCAATACAGCAGCGGGTAATCACCGATGAAGGACCCAAGCGCGAGCGGCCCCAGCACCGCCCCTGCGCCCAGATAGCCAAGTACAGGGCTCACTCCAGCACGGCGCAACAGGGGCACAATCACGCCCGCTGTGCCCAGCACAACAAGCGCATCGCTATAGGCCTGGAAGTTAACCGCGTCTGCCAAAACCCATCCCCTCGTCCTTTCGGACATTCATATGGGGCGGCAATGGTGAATTTGAGGCAGCGTCAAGCCTTTAATGCGGCGGAATAGCGTGTGGGGTCGAAGCCAATGATCAGCTTATCGCCATGCGTTAGCACCGGGCGCTTGATCATGCTGGGCTGCGCCAGCATCAGCGCCATGGCGCGGGCTTCGTCCAGCCCTTGCTTCTGATCCTCCGGCAATTTGCGGAAGGTGGTGCCGGCGCGGTTCAGCAGGGCCTCCCACCCCGCCTTGTGGACCCAGGCTTGCAGCTTGGCCGGCGCGATGCCCGCGGTTTTGTAGTCATGGAAATCATGGGCGAGGCCTGCTTCTTCCAGCCAGGCGCGCGCCTTTTTCATGGTGTCGCAATTCTTGATGCCATGGATGGTGATGGTCATGTCGCTTGCCCCTGTCCGATTGCCCCGCGATACCAGCCTTGCGCGCCACCGCCAATCGCGCCAGCTTCAGCCAATCCCAAGGAGCACCCCCCATGAGCAGCAGCAGCGATTACACCCCCCCGAAAGTCTGGACCTGGAACAAGGCCAATGGTGGGCGCTTTGCCAATATCAACCGCCCCATCGCCGGCCCGACGCATGACAAGGAATTGCCGGTGGGCCGCCACCCCTTGCAGCTTTATTCGCTGGGCACCCCCAATGGCCAGAAGGTGACGATCCTGCTGGAGGAGCTTTTGGCGCTTGGCCACACAGGCGCGGAATACGATGCCTGGCTGATCCGCATTGGTGAAGGCCAACAATTCGGCAGCGGCTTTGTGGATATAAACCCCAATTCTAAAATCCCGGCGCTACTGGATCGCAGCGGGCCAAAGCCCATTCGCGTTTTCGAAAGCGGCGCAATCCTGGTTCATCTGGCGGAGAAATTCGGCGCCTTCCTGCCGCAGGACCCCGCTTTGCGCGCCGAATGCCTTTCCTGGCTATTCTGGCAAATGGGCAGCGCGCCTTATCTTGGCGGCGGTTTCGGGCATTTCTACGCCTATGCGCCCGTGAAGATTGAATACGCAATTGATCGCTTTACAATGGAAACCAAGCGGCAATTGGATGTGCTGGATCGGCGGCTCGCGGAAAGCGCCTATCTGGGCGGTGATGATTATACCATCGCCGATATCGCCGTTTGGCCCTGGTATGGTGGCCTGGTGAAGGGCTTCCTATATGGCGCGGCGGAATTCCTTGCCGTGCATGAATACAAAAATGTGCAGCGCTGGGCAGACGCCATCTTCGCCCGCCCCGCCGTGAAGCGCGGGCGCATGGTGAACCGCGTGACCGGCGAACCATCCGAACAATTGCATGAACGCCATGACGCGAGCGATTTCGCAACAAAAACACAGGACAAGCTTGCGCCCGGTGGGGCGGCTTGATCAGGTTGTAACACACAATAATTCCTAAGGGGAAACACTATGCCTATCGCTCCTAATTTCGCGCGCCGCCGCCTGGAAAAGGGTGAACTCGCCCTTGGCTTTGGCGTGCATCATTTGCGCACGCCCGCTGTCGGCATGATTGCCGCGGCTTCCGGCTTTGATTGGTTGTTTATTGACATGGAACATGGCGCCATGAGCGTGGATGACGCCACGCGCATGGCCATGGCCGCACTTTCGCAAGGCGTCACGCCGATGGTGCGCTGCTGCAAGGATGCGCTGTTTGAAGGCACGCGCTGCCTGGATAATGGCGCCATGGGCGTGGTGGTGCCGCATATTGATAATGCCGATGAAGCCCGCGATGTGGTGCGCGCCTTCCGCTACCCGCCACTGGGTGAGCGTTCCTGGGGCGGCCCGCCGGCGCAATACGCCTTCCAGGTTGCGGATACCGCGGCAGCGCAGAAGGAATTGAATGAGCAGATCATGGTGACAGTCATGATCGAAACACCCGAAGCGGTCGCGAATGCCGATGCCATCGCCGCCGTGCCGGGGGTGGATTGCCTGATGATCGGGACTTCGGACCTCACGGCTTCCATGGGCATCGCCGGGCAGATCGGCCACCCCGATGTGCGCGCGGCCTATGCCAAGGTGGCGGCGGCCTGCAAGGCGCATGACAAAATCATGGGCATGGGCGGCGTGTATGATGAGAAAGTCGCGCCGGATTACATCGCCCTTGGCGCGCGCTTCCTGTTGTCCGGTTCAGATCACGCCTTCCTGATGGCGGGCGGCGGCGCGCGGGCGAAATTCCTGCGCGGCTTGCAGGGCTGAATGTAACCTGAGTCGGTAACAGGCGGGATCTGCGCGGCGCTCAAGCGGTTGCCGCGCAGGGCTGCCCGGCCGGACCTGCATGGCAGTTGTATGTCTGGCGCGGCTAGACTTGCGCGCGGCCCGTCTTGATCCTGACCCGCCGCGACAACATGTCCCGCGCCGAGAGGTACCCATCATGCGCCGCCGTTCCCTGCTTGCCCTGCCTTTCGCTGCCCCGCTGGCGAGCCCCGCCTTGGTCGCGGCGCAGGAACGCGCAATCAATCTTTATTCCTCGCGCCATTACGATACGGATCGCGCGCTGTATGAGGGCTTCACGGCGGAAACCGGCATCCGTACCCGCCTGATTGAAGGCGATGCGGATCAGTTGATCGCGCGCATCCGATCGGAAGGGGCGAATAGCCCCGCCGATGTGCTGATCACGGTGGATGCGGCCAAGCTCGCCCGCGCGGTGGAGGTCGGCATTCTGGCCGAAACACGAAGCGAGATTCTGGAAGCGCGCATCCCCGCGCATTTCCGCGCCGCAGATGGGCAATGGTTTGGGCTTTCCAGCCGTGCGCGCGTGATCATGTATGACCGCCAACGGGGCGTGCCGGAAGGTGTGGCGCGGTATGAGGATTTGGCCCTGCCGGCGCAACGCGGGCAGGTGCTGATCCGGGCGGCGGCGCATCCTTACAACACCTCCCTCATGGCGAGCATTCTGCTGGCCAATGGCGCGGAAGCGGCGGAAGCCTGGGCGCGCGGCGTGGTGGCCAATATGGCGCGCCCACCGCAGGGTGGGGATACGCCACAATTCCAGGCGGTGGCCGCGGGCGTTGGGCGCCTGGCGGTGGCAAATACCTATTACCTTGCGCGGTTTGGCGCTTCATCCAATGCGCAGGAAAAGGCGCTGTTTGATCGGATTGGCGTGATCTTCCCCAATCAGGCGCCAGGTGATCGCGGGGCGCATGTGAATGTCTCGGGCGCTGGCGTGGTGCGGAGTTCCGCGAACCAGGCAGGCGCGCTGCGCTTCATTGAATACCTCAGCAGCCGGCGCGCGCAGGAATTATTCGCCAATGGCAATTTCGAATATCCGGTAGTGGCGGGGGTCGCGCCACATCCTGCGCTGACAGCGCTTGGCAGTTTCCGCGCTGATCAATTGAACGCGCAACGCTATGGCGCGCTGGCGCCGGAAGCGCTCCGGATTATGCAAAGGGCGGGGTGGCGGTGAGGGAGGTAGCGATTCCTTCGGGCGGCAAAGCAATGCCTGCCTCGCAGGAGCCAACCCAACCAGCACAACCATCTTGATATTTGGCGCGCGCGCGATGCAGGCCTTGCGCTGCCCCATTACGCCTGGATCAGCCAAAGCACTGTTCGGTGAAGGCGTCGCAGGTCTCGCACTCAAGCGCCATGGCCTATCCTCTCGGAGAAGCGCAGCAGGTAGCCGTCCGGATCCTGCACCAGGAATTGCCGCACCGTCACTGACCCCTCGCCGACGCGGTAGGTCTTCTCCTCGGGGCTGAGGAAAAGCGGCCAGCTCGCCGCCGCCAGCGCCGCCAGGATTGGCGCGATATCCTCGACCGCTATCTCAAGGTTGATCCCCCGCCCAAGCGGCGGTTCGAGCGGCGCCGTCACCCAGTCCCGGCCCGTGCCGAGTTGGTCCAGCATCACCCGCGCCGTGCCGCGCTGGATGCAAGCGAAGCCTTGCTCCGGACGGTCGAAGACAACGGCGAAGCCACAGGGCCCGCACCAGAAGGCAAGGCTTGCAGCGAGGTCGCGCACCGAAAGCTCGGGGACGAGGTCGGCGGGACGCGTCGGGGGGGCCAAGGTCATGGATCATTTCTATCCGTGGGAAGGGGCATCATGGGGCGCAATCAGTCGAATCGCACAAGCGTTCAGCCGCGCAGGACAGCCCCCAGGAAGGCCGCCACCGCCGCGATTCCCATGACGCTGAAGGTGCCCATCATGCCAAAGACGCGAAAGCGGTAATCTTCCGGGTCTTGTACCATGCCCATGCCATGGGAAAGGCGTGCCGTGACCAGCAGCGCCCCAAGCACATGTAGCAGCCAAGGCCAGGCGCCGCCCCATTCCGCCAGGATCAGCAGCAGCACCGCAAAGGGCACAAATTCCGCGAAATTGGCATGCGCCCTGATGGCGCGTTCCAGCGCGGCATTACCGCCCGACCCAAGTGGGATCCGCTCAGCACGCCGATAACGGATCACGCGCAAGCTGAGCCAGAGGAATATCAGCGTCAAAGGCAGGGTCCAGAAGGCGATGATCATGGCGGGTTGGTCTCCTGGTAGCTTTGGCGCGACGGCGCCTTGCCTTGCCTTGCACTGACTTGGCAAAGACGGTTAGCCCTTCGCGGTTTGATAAAACAAGCATTTCCATTCCTTGCCCAAACCGGCATAGGCTCCGATCCATGGCAGCACAACGAAACGCCCTGATTCTCGGCGCCGGCATCATGGGGCTTTGCACCGCCTGGGCGCTGGCCCGCGCTGGTTGGCAGGTGCGCGTGATTGAACAGGCGCCCATCCCAAATCCGCGCGGCGCATCCGTGGATCAGCACCGCCTGATCCGCCACGCCTATGGCGCGCAGGCCGGCTATATGCGGATGGTTGACCCCGCCTTTGCGGCTTGGGACATGATCTGGGCCGCGCTTGGCACCCGGCATTATGTGGAAACCGGCGTGCTCGCGCTGGCCAATCACCAGGGCGGCTGGCTTGCTGAAAGCCGCGCCGCGCTGCGGGCCGATGGGCATGCTTGCGCGGATTTGGCGCCGGATCAGATCACCAAGCGCTTTCCGATGCTGTCCGATACCGGCATCGCCGCCGCCTTCACCTTACAACGCGGTGGCGCGCTGCTCGCGGAACGCATCGTCGCCGGGCTCGCCGCGCATCTCGCGGTGCAGGGCGTGGTGTTCGAGGCCGCTGAGGTCGCCGCCGCCCAACCGGCGCGCAAAACACTGCGCCTGGCCAATGGCGCGGAACGCAGCGCCGATCTGCTGGTGCTGGCGGCAGGCCCCTGGGGGCCAAAGCTGCTCGGCACTGGGCTTACCGGCCGCGTGGTGCCTTCTCGCCAAATCCTGGTGCGCCTCGAACCCCCAGCTGGCTTCCGCGCCGCCTGGGAAGCCGCGCCCATGCTGCTTGATCTGGCCGAGGATGGGGGGTTTTACGCCGTACCGCCGGTGGCCGGCACCACGCTCAAAATCGGGGATCACCGTTTTTCCCGGCAAGGCGATGCGGGGGCTGACCCTCGCACTGCAACGCCTTCGGAAATCGAGGAAATCCTGGCCCTCGCCCGCCCGCGCCTGATCAATGCCGGTGCTTATCGCGTGCTTGGCGCCCAGGCCTGCTATTACGATGTGGAAGACCGGGAGGAATTCATCCTGGA
>CAMCHA010000047.1 GCA_945874515.1 Asaia bogorensis | reverse complement strand
GGGCCCATTGGTACCGCTAAGGCGGTGAAGCTGGTCAATAATATGATGTCCATGGGCAATGTACTGATTGCCTGCGAAGCCTTCGCGCTTGGTGAGGCCGCAGGTGTCGCGCCCGAGACGCTTTATGAGGTTCTGTCGCAAAGCGGCGGGCGTTCCTTTCATTTCACCAAGCGCTTCCCCAAGGCGCTCAAGAATGATTTTGATCCAGGCTTCAAGATGGAGCTCGGCGAAAAGGACCTCGCCTTGGCGATTGATTTCGGCAGGGCTTTGCGTCAGCCAACGCCGGCAACTTCGACCGTTCGCGAATTGATGGCACAGGCCTTGGCGACAGGGCATCGCGGGCGGGATGTGGTGGCACTGCTTGAAATGTTTCGAGGTTTTACCGCGAAGAAATGAGGCGCGGCCGCAACCGCGCCAACGAAGCCCATCAGGTGAAGGTCAAGGCAACCTTACCCAGGGTGTCGAATTCGACCAGCACATCGCAGGGACCTTCCAGCCAAATCGGCGGTGTGACAGAGCCCAGGAACACCACCTGCCCGGCGCGCAGCCCGCCAAATTCGCGGGCGCAATCAGACCCCGCAAGCCAGGCCAGGGCTTCCATCGGGTGACCGAGCAGGTCAGCGCCCACCCCTTCACCGCGCAGCGTGCCAGCCACCGTCATGCGACCGCGAGTTGCGCCAAGATCAAGCGCGCGCCAATTCGGCGTGGGCGCGCCCAGCACGCCGGCAGCATGAAACACCTGATCCGCAATCAGGCTTGGCGTGCCGAGTGCTGCCAAATCGCCATAGCGTTTTTCGACAATCTCGATGGCCGGGAAAACCTCGGCCACTGCGGCGGCAACGCTTTCGCGCGTATGGGCGCCATGGGGCAAATCCTGGCCGAGCCGCAGCCCCACTTCGCATTCCACGCCGGGGTTCAGGAAATCGGCGAAGCGGAAGCTTGCGGGGGTAGAACACAGCCCCTCCTTCGGCACAAAACCACCAGCCGGGCCGGTCAGGCCCAGGATGGTCTGCATCTGCTTGGTGGTGGCGCCGATCTTGAAGCCGGCCGGCGGCACGGCGCCAAGCTTTGTCGCCACCTGAAATTGCAGCTTATAGGCTTCTGCCGGTGTCGCAGGTGCGGCGGCACCCAGCGGCGCCAGAATCTGCTTCGCGCGGCGTGTGGCGAGGATGTGTTCGGCGATGTCTTGGCTCATGTGAAGCCTCCCGTTTTTTGTTCAGCGCGGCCCCTGGGCGCGGCCTGGTGTCCATACCGCGTCAGGCTTGGCCCAAAGCGACGGATCGCGCAATTCCCGCGCCAGCCCCGCCGCCATGGCTTCGAAAATCACCTTGCCCTTTTCTGGCGTGGCCGCGCGGGGATCACCACGCACGCCGGTTACTGGCGCGCGTTCGGAAAAGGACCAAAAGCGCGTCACCGCTTGGCCAGAGGCATCGAAATTCCCGGGCGAGACGGAATTGGCAATCTGATCCATCCGCACCTGGCTGGGATCAAGATGCAGCCAAAGGCTGGTTTCGCCTTCGCAGGCATGATGAATGCCAGGCTGCGCCGTGAGGGCAGCGGCAATTTCCTTGGGCGCCACGCGGGTGATGGAGGTTGTCAGCACCGGCGCGCCGAATTCATGCGCCATTTCGCGTGACGCAACGGCCAAAGGTTCAGCATTCCCACCGTGGGAATTGAACAGCATCAGGCGCGAAAACCCATCCGCCAGCAGGGATCGCATCACGCAGCGCAAAACGCCGGCGAAGGTCGCGTAATCCAGGCTGATCGTCCCGCCAAAGGGGAAGTGATGTTCGGACAGGCCCATCCACATGGGCGGCAGCACCACGGCT
Source organism: Asaia bogorensis (assembly GCA_945874515.1). Lineage (GTDB taxonomy): Bacteria > Pseudomonadota > Alphaproteobacteria > Acetobacterales > Acetobacteraceae > Neoroseomonas > Neoroseomonas bogorensis_B. Next base: position 8,233 of record CAMCHA010000047.1, on the reverse strand, counting down.
GGCAGATCGGCGCATAACTCAGCAGCGCGGATGGCTACTGAATGGCCGATGAAACTATCGGTCCACACAGGCAAATGCGGGCCGTGCTGCTCCAGCGCGGCCACGGGCAGGACAACCACGGCATTGCGTTCAGCCAGCGCGCGCAATTCCGGCGCTGTCATGCGTTCCCAGCGAGTTTCAGTCATTGGTTCAGCCCCTCCCCATCGTGTAGAATTCGTCATTCGGGCGCAGATTGGTCACATTCGCCAAGCGGTTCGACATGCCGAAGAAGGCCGCGATGGCGGCAATGTCCCAAATCGCCTCATCGTCAAAGCCGGCGGCACGCAGGGCTTCGTGATCCGCATCATTGACCTCATTGGCGCGGTCGGTCACTTTCAACGCGAATTCCAGCATGGTTTTTTGCTTAGGCGAGAGATCGGCCTTCCGCCAATTGGCGGCGATCTGGTCCGCGATCAGCGCATTCTTGGCGCGAATGCGCAGGATGGCGCCATGCGCCACCACGCAATATTGGCATTGATTGCGCGAGGATACCGCGACCACAATCATTTCGCGTTCCGCCTTGGAAATCCCTTCGGATTTATCCATCAGCGTATCGTGATACGCCATGAAGGCGCGGAATTCTGTGGGGCGATGCGCCAGCATCAGAAAGACATTCGGCACAAAACCCGATTTTTCCTGAACGGTCAGGATGCGGGCGCGGATATCTTCCGGCAGGGTGGCGATATCGGGGATGGGGGTGCGGGCGATGGCGGGCTTGGTCATGTCGGGCCTGTCCTAGCATGGCGTGATCTACCTCAGCAGATCACGCCCTTCCTGGTTTTGGAAGCCTGACCAGCATCCCGCCCAGCAGCTTCGCGGACTAATCGCCGGTCAATTATCCATCTTAAGCGCGGCGATGAAGGCGCTTTGCGGGATTTCCACCTTGCCGAATTGCCGCATGCGCTTTTTGCCTTCCTTCTGCTTTTCCAGAAGCTTGCGCTTGCGGGATATGTCGCCGCCATAACACTTCGCCGTCACATCCTTGGAGAGCGCCGAGATGGTTTCACGCGCAATCACGCGCCCGCCAATAGCTGCCTGGATGGGGATTTTGAACAATTGGCGCGGGATCAATTCCTTCAGCTTTTCGCAAATCTGCCGCCCGCGCCGTTCCGCCTGGGCGCGATGCGCCATGAAGGAAAGCGCATCCACCGGTTCGTTATTCACCAGGATAGAAATCTTCACCAGATCGCCTTCCTCATAGCCATCCATCTGGTAATCGAAGGACGCATACCCACGCGATACTGACTTCAGGCGATCATAAAAATCGAACACCACTTCATTCAACGGTATCCGATAGACCAGCATGGCGCGGGCGCCGACATAGGTCAGTTCCACCTGCTGCCCGCGGCGTTCATTGCACAGCGCCAAAACAGAACCGAGGTAATCATCGGGCAACATGATCGTCGCCTTGATCCAGGGTTCTTCGATGTGATCCAGCACGCTGCCATCGGGCATATCGGCGGGATTGTGCAATTCGAACATTTCGCCATTCGTCTGATGGATTTTGTACACAACCGAAGGGGCGGTCGCGATCAAATCCAGATCGAATTCGCGCGATAATCTTTCCTGCACGATTTCCAGATGCAAAAGCCCGAGGAAGCCGCAGCGAAAACCAAAGCCAAGCGCGGCGCTAGTTTCCGTCTCATAATGGAAAGACGAGTCATTTAGTCGCAACCTGCCAAGCGATTCACGCAGCTTTTCGAAATCATCAGCATCCACCGGGTAAAGCCCGCACCACACCACGGGGATGGAGGGTTTAAAGCCGGCCAAAGCCTCAGTCGCCGGGTTGCGATCATCGGTGATGGTATCGCCAACATTGGTATCGGCCACGGTTTTGATCGCAGCCGTCAGATAGCCCATTTCACCCGGGCCGAGGCTTTCCATCGGCTCCAGCTTTGGGTTGAAGATACCCACTTGTTCAATGGTATGGACGGACCCGGATGACATCATGCGAATGCGCTGGCCCTTGCGCAAATGGCCATCCTTCACGCGCACCAGAATGATCACGCCCAGATAGGCATCATACCAGCTATCAACCAGCAAAGCCTTAGTGGTGGCAGACGCATCGCCTGTGGGCGGTGGCAAGCGCGTGACAATGGCTTCCAGCACGCCTTCAATATTCAGCCCCGTCTTGGCGCTGATCATCACGGCGTCTGATGCATCAAGGCCAATCACATCTTCAATCTGCTGCTTCACGCGATCAGGTTCCGCCGCCGGCAGGTCGATCTTGTTCAGCACCGGCACAATCTCATGCCCCGCATCAATCGCCTGATAGACATTGGCGAGTGTTTGCGCCTCCACACCCTGGGAAGCATCCACCACCAGCAGAGAACCCTCACAAGCGGCGAGCGACCGGCTGACTTCATAGGCGAAGTCCACATGGCCAGGCGTGTCCATCAGGTTCAGCACATAGGTTTTGCCATCCTTGGCGGGATAGGTCAGGCGAACCGTTTGCGCTTTGATGGTTATGCCGCGCTCGCGCTCCAGCTCCATATTATCCAGGACCTGTTCCTTCATTTCGCGCGCGGTCAGCGCGCCGGTCTGCTGGATCAGCCGGTCAGCAAGCGTGGATTTCCCGTGATCAATATGGGCAATGATCGAGAAATTGCGGATCAGCGAAAGCGGCGTGTCAGTCATGATGGTCCCGGGGGTGCAGGCGCGGAGTAGCGCCAGCCTTTTCAAAGGCGGAGATAAGGCAGCAGGGCCGGAAGTCAAACGCCCGTCTTAGCGCGGGCGGGCTAGCAGGGGTGCCGGAGCATTTTCAAGCCAAGTGATCTCACTTGGCGGCTCGGAAAATGCGACCAAAACAGCAGCCTAGCGCCCTTTTGCTGCGCCTGTTCGCGGCAACAGGGGCGCTAGGCGCCACATTGCAACAGCGCCCAGCAGCGGCCCGATGCCCAGCAGCGCAAAACCCGCGGACATCCCCAGCATTTCCATGGCCCGCGGCAAGGCCCAGATCGTCCCCGCCGTCAGTAAAAAGCCAAGCGCGGTCTGCACCGTCAGCATGGTGCCGACGTAATCGGGCGGCGAAAGGCTGACGATGCAGGCGGAAAACTGCGCGGAATCGGCCACCACGGTCAGGCCCCAGATGAAAGCAATAACCAACGCTAGCAGCGGCCAGGCGCTCGCGGGGCCAATCAGCAGGGCGCAGGCGCCCGAAGCCAGCATGCAGGCGCCGGCCACCTTGGCGCGATTCCAGCGATCCGCAGCAAGCCCCGCCAGGATGCAGCCCAAGGCGCCGGCGGCGACCACGGCGAAAACCCAGGGGCCAATCGCAGGGCTTTCCAGCACCGCCGACAGGAACACACCAATCCAGGCCCACATGGCATAGAGTTCCCACATATGGCCAAGATAACCCAGATTGGCCAAGCGGAGCCCCTTATTGCGCCAGGCTTCCAGCATCTGCGCTGGCCGAAAGGGTGGCCGGGCGCCGAGCAAAGGCCCCGGCTTAAACCCCAGGATCAGCAAGCCGCCAAGCCCCGCCAGCACCCCTGCCCCGGCATAGGCCGCGCGCCAATCCAAGGCGCCAACCAAAGACGGCAGCACATGGGGTAGCGCTGACCCGAGCGTCACCGCGCCAACCACCAACCCGATCAGCAGGCCCAAATCACCCTTCGCCCAGGAAGCGGCGAGCTTCATGCCAACCGGATAAACCCCCGCCATGGCAGCGCCCGCAATGAAGCGCAGCAGCAGCGCCATATCGCCCGCCGGCGCCACCAGGGTTTGCGCCAGCGTCGCCACCGCCGCCAGCCATGCGCAGCCCAAGAACAGCCAGCGCGCCGGCCACCGATCGGCGAGCGAGAAAATCGCACTCAGCAAAGTGCCAAAGACAAAGCCCAATTGCACACAGGCGGTCAGCCAGGCGGCGCGGCTTGGCGCAATGAGCCCCTCCGCCAGCAGCGCCGGCACGGCAGCGGTGCCGGCGAACCAGACGGAAAGCGTCAGCACAAGCGCGCCCACCAACAGCGCCATATTGCGGCGCTTGCTGGCGGGTGAGGTGTTCATGCGCGCAGCACGGCCCCGGTCGCTTTACTGACCGCCGCGACAATCTTCTCAGCCACGGCTTCGATTTGCGAGTCGGTGAGCGTTGCCTCACGTGGCTGGATGGTCACTTGGAGGGCAAGGCTCACCTTGCCTTCCGGCAGCTTATCCCCCGCATAACGGTCAAACAGCGCGACATCGGTGATGAGTGTGCGTTCCGCCCCGCGCGCGGCGCGCAGCAGTGCTTCTGCCGCGACGCCTTCATCCACCAGAAAGGCGAAGTCTCGACGCAATGGCTGGAAGGAAGGCAGATCGGGCGCGCCCTTCTTGCGGCGCTTGGGTTCCGGGATGGCATCCAGAAATACCTCAAACGCCACAGCAGGGCCGGGCAGGTCAAGCGCGGCCAAAACGCGCGGATGCACTTCGCCAAAGCTCGCCAGAACCGTCTTGGGACCTTGGCGCACCAACCCAGACCGGCCCGGATGGTAAAAGCCTGGCGCATCGGCGGTGACGGAAAGCGCAGCCGCCGGCACGCCAAGCGCGGCCAGCACGGCCATGGCGTCACCTTTGGCATCCAAGGCATCAACACCACGCGCGGCTTCTGCCCAATGGCGCGGCGTGGCGCCATGGCGCACCCCGGCAGCGACCGCCATTTGGCCTGCTGGGGTCACATCACGATAGGCGGCGCCGATTTCACACAGCGTCACATCGGCAAAACCACGCGCCGCATTGCGCCCGGCCGCCAGCAGAAGCGATGCCACCGGCGTAGGCCGCATCTGGTCCAGATCTTCCGCGATGGGGTTTTCCAGGCGCAGCGCTGCCGGCGTTTCACCAAACAGTGCTGCGGTTTTGGATTCCATGAAGGCGAAGGTCACCGCTTCCTGCATGCCGCGCGCTGCTAGCACGCGCCGCGCCAAAGATGCCCGGGCCTGCTTCGCCGTAAAGGCGGGTGGCGGGATAATGCCACTGACGGGCAGTGATACGGGCGTGATGGTATTCAAGCCGCGAATGCGCAGCACTTCTTCAAGCAAATCGCATTCGGGTTCAATTTCGGCGCAACCCTCAGCCGCCGCCTGGGCGCGTTCAGGTGACAATTCAGGCGCCTGTGCCAAGGCGCCCTTGCCCGCCACATCATTGCGCCAGCTTGGCACATTGACCGTCACGCGCGCCGCATCCCGCGCGGCCACGGTGAAGCCCAGGCTTTGCAAAATTTCCACGGCCCTATCCGGCGCCACATCATCGCCGCCATAACTCGCCAGGCGTTCAAAGCGGAGGCTCGCGGTGCGCTGCCAGGCGGGTTCCGGCCCGGCGCCGACCACTTCGCTGGCCTCACCACCGCAAATGTCCATCATCGCTTGCGTCGCGAGATCAAGTGCCAAGCGCGGCAAAGCCTGATCCACGCCACGCTCGAACCGCGCGCGTGCATCGGTGCGCACCTCATGGCGTCGGCCGGAAAGCGCAATGCGCACGGGATCGAAAATCGCACATTCGATGAAACATTCGGTGGTGGCTTCATCACAGCCCGGTGCCTCACCACCGATGATGCCGCCAAGCGCTTCCGGCCCGGCTTCATCGGCGATGATGCCATCTTCCGAGGTCAATTCATAAGTCTTGCCATTCAGCGCCAAAAGGCTTTCGCCTTCGCGCGCCATGCGCATGGTGAGCGTTTTGCCCTTCACCTTTGCGGCGTCGAAAACATGCAAGGGGCGGCCAAGGCCATAGGTGAATAGATTGGTCACATCCACCAGCGCATTGATTGGACGCTGGCCAATCGCCACCAGCCAATCCTGCAACCATTTCGGCGAAGGTCCGTTCTTCACGCCACGAATGGCGCGGCCCAGCACATAATCGCAGGCGCGCGGATCAGCGATTTCCCAAACCAGCGGCGAAGGATAGGCAGGCTTGATCGCGGGTTCAGGCAGGGGCTTCAAGCGCCCAAGCCCAGCCGCCGCCAAATCCCGCGCTACGCCGTGGACGGAAAGCGCATCGCCGCGATTGGGTGTGACGCTGATTTCAATAATCGGGTCATCCAGCCCGGCCCAGCGCACATAGGCCTCGCCCAGCGGTGCCTCCGCCGGCAAATCAACAATGCCGGAATGATCATCGCCCAGGCCCATTTCGCGGGCGGAGAGCATCATGGCTTCCGATTTCACGCCACGAATTTCGCCGGCCTTCAATGTAATGCCGGTGCCGGGGATGAAGGCGCCAGGCAAAGCCGCCACACCCTTCATGCCCGCGCGCGCATTAGACGCGCCGCAGACCACGGAAAGCAGCTTGCCATCGCCGGTATCAACCTTCAGCGCGCGCAGCCGATCCGCATTGGGGTGTTGTTCGGCTTCAACCACATGGGCAATGCGGAAATTCGCGAGCGCCGCGCCGCGATCTTCCACACCTTCAACCTCAAGCCCGATGGTGTTGAGCGCGGTCAGAATTTCTTCCAGCGAGGCTTGGGTATCAAGATGGGCCTTCAGCCAAGAAAAGGTGAATTTCATCGCCTTACACTCCTTCCACCAAAGAAGGTGGGGAAAGCGGATCGGCGCCGTAATGGCGCAGCCAGCGGATATCGGCCTCATAGAAGGGGCGCAGATCGGGAATGCCGTGTTTCAGCATGGTGATACGTTCAACCCCCATGCCAAAGGCGAAGCCCTGCCATTCGCGCGGATCAATGCCGCAATTCGCGAGTACTTTCGGATGCACCATGCCAGAGCCCAAAATCTCCAGCCAATCACCACCCTTGCCCAATTCGCCGGTTTTGCGGCTCCAGCCGATATCCACTTCCATGGAAGGTTCCGTGAAGGGGAAATAGGAAGCGCGGAAACGCACCGGCAAATCGGCAATGCCGAAAAAGGCGCGCAAAAAGTCAATCAGGCAGCCCTTCAAATGGCCGAGATGGATATTCCGATCAATCACCAGGCCTTCCACCTGATGAAACATCGGCGAATGCGTCGCATCATGATCCGCGCGATAGGTGCGGCCCGGCACAATCACGCGAATGGGCGGCGCTTCGGTCAGCATGGTGCGGATTTGCACCGGCGATGTATGCGTGCGCAGCACTGGCCGGCGCCCATCAACTGCGGGCACATAGAAAGTGTCGTGATCCTGCCGCGCCGGGTGATGATCCGGGATATTGAGCGCGCCGAAATTATGCCAATCGCTTTCGATATCGGGGCCTTCCGCCACTTTGAAGCCCATGGCACCGAACAACGTGGTCAGTTCTTCCATGGTGCGCGCAATGGGGTGAATCCCGCCTTCCGCTGCCGTACCGGGCGCGAAGGGGCGTGGCGGCAGCGATACATCCATGCGTTCCGCCGCCAAGCGCGAATCAAGTTCCAATTCCTCAAGCACCACGCGGCGTGAGTCGACGCTCGTCGTTATAGCCTGAAAGACGCCGTTTGCAGTTTGCCCATACTCACTTCGAATTTCAGCGGGCTGACGGCCAACTTGCGCCAAGTAAAGTTTGAATTGGCCTTTTGAGCCCAGCAGCGAGACCCTCAAGGTCTCTAGCTCAGCGACGCTGGCGCTTGTTTCAACCTTGATTACCGCTTTTTGTGCTTCTTGCTTGATCTCGGATAGAATGGTCTTTGGATCATTCATGATTTTTAGCCTTGCATGAACAAAGGGCCGCATCCCAGGTGCAACCAGGAAGCGGCCCTTGCGTGATGCTGGGTCTCCGCCCCGGTGATCCGGGGCGGCGGTAATCAGGCGGCGCCTGCCGCCTTCGCCTTTTCCACCAGCGCCGCGAAGGCCGCCGGTTCGTCAAAGGCAAGTGCCGCCATCACCTTGCGGTCCATCTCAATCCCCGCCGCCTTGATGCCGGCGATGAAGCGGGAATAGGTCAGGCCATGTTCACGGACAGCAGCGTTGATGCGCTGGATCCAAAGGCCGCGGAAGTCGCGCTTCTTGTTGCGGCGGTCGCGATAGGCATATTGCAGCGCCTTCTCCACCCGCTCCAAAGCGGGGCGGTAGGCGGTGCCTGACCGGCCAACATAGCCTTCAGAAAGCTTGAGAATCTTCTTGTGGCGGGCGTGCTTCGTAACGCCGCGTTTTACACGAGCCATTTTGCGTCCCTCCCTTTACCGGTCCAGCCCATAGGGCAGCCACTGCTTCACGGTATCACCATCCTGCTTATCCAGCACGAAGGTACCGCGGTTCTGGCGCTTCATCTTGGACCGCTTGGCGGACAGCATATGGCGCTTGAAGCCACCGCCTGCCT
>CAMCHA010000046.1 GCA_945874515.1 Asaia bogorensis | reverse complement strand
TCTACCCGTAAAGCCGAAACACTCACCCGTGCATCGGTGAAGACATGGCCATCGGCATATTCCAGCACCTCCACCATGGCGGCCAGATCCGGCCGGCCTTCATCTTCGATACGGATCGCGATGTCGTAGGCAAGTGACGCCAAGAAACCGTGCCAGACGGCGCGCGTTCCAGCCGGCCCATGCACCAGGATTTTGTCCTTCAAGCCCGCAGTCCAGGCGGTATGGATCAGCGGCCCCATTTCCAACACATGATCCGAATGCAAATGCGTGATGATGATGCAGCGCAATTCGGGCAGAGCAAGGCCCGCTTCAACCAAGCCGCGCGTCACACCAAGCCCGCAATCAATCACATAGGGATAGCCCCCAATCACCAGCAAATTCGCGGTGGGCGAAGGCCCGCCCTTGCGAATGGCAGGGCCGCCCTTTGTGCCAAGCAGCACCAAGCGATCCGGCTGAGGGGGCGCTGCATTCATCTCACCAAGCCTATTTCTTTTTCGGGTTGAAGCGTTTCGGCAGACCATCCCAGCAGCCGATATAGTTTTTCTGCAAGCTCGGCAGCTTCGCTGCATGAGCCGTGACCCTTTGCGGGAAGCGCGTTTCGAACATGAAAGCCATGGTGCCGGTTAGTTTCACCGGCTTTAGTTCCGGGATCCATCGGGCGATAGCGGCCGGAATGCTTGACCGTTGGGCGAATACGATACAGCCAAGAACGTTCATTCTTGCCATGCGGCGCGGTGAAGGCCGAACCGGAAAGCTGTTCGGCATAAAGCCCATAATTGCATTTCTGCGGTGAATTGCGCGCAACCGGCAGGGCATCGGGCAATGCCTCCGTCTCGAAGGAATTGCCGAAGCCCGACATGTAAGGGGGCGAAGCAGGCTGCTCAGTCTTCAGCATAGGCAGACTGCAGCGCGTTTCATTCAACCTTGGCGCCGGATATGCGCACCAGCTCCGCCACGCGCGGCATTTCGGCAGCGAAGAAAGCGGTGAATTCCTCCGGCGTGCTACCCACTGGCTCATAACCAAGGGTCAGGACACGTTCGCGTATCTGCGGGTCTTTCAGCCCGGCCGCCAATGCCTGCGAGATACGTTGCACCGCCGCCGGCGGCGTGCCGGCAGGCGCAAAGGCACCAAGCCAGGAAGAAAACTCATAACCCTGCACCACTTCCGCGACCGTCGGCACATTTGGAAATTCGGGTGATCGTTGTGCCCGCGTGATGGCCAGCGCACGCACCTGATCGGCGCGGATTTGCTGCACGGTTTCCACAATAGGCGAGAAAACGATGTCCACACGCCCGGCAACAAGGTCCGTCATGGCCGGCGCTCCACCGCGATAATTGATATGCGTGAATTGTACCTGCGCTAAATGTTCAAACAGCGCCGCGGCGAAATGCTGCGAAGACCCCGCCCCCGCCGTGCCAACATTGACTCGCCCCGGATTGGCCCGCGCCATAGCCACTAGATCCGCAAGGGTGCGTGCCGGAAAGCCCGGATGCGCCACCAACATGTTGGAGCTTTTGACGAAAAGTGAAACTGCGGTGAAATCCTTGATAGGATCGAAGGGTAGGCTGCGATAAAGCGCCGCATTCACCGCCTGCGATCCCATGGAAGCCACCACCAGCGTATGCCCATCCGCCGCACTGCGCGCCACATGTTCGGTCGCAATATTCCCCGCTGCTCCAACGCGGTTTTCCACGACGGCAGGCTGCGGTAAGACCGCCGAAAGCGCCTGCGCCATCAGCCGGCCCGTGATATCGGTGGAACCGCCCGCCGCGAAACCCACGACCAAGCGTATGGGCCGGCTTGGCACCCATTCCGTGCCTTGCGCGGAAGCCCCCCGCATCATCAGTGGCGCGCCCGCGATGCCAGTCATCAAAGTTCGACGATTGATCATGATTTTTCCTCCCTTTTTTCTGTTTTACGAATCAGACCTCGAAGAAACCTGTTTCCTCCGCGCCCTAAAAGTTAATATTGAAGACGTAGGTGTTTGCCCCTACGCCTCGCACGCGTCGTGCAATCAAGATCTTGCGCCGTTCGGGCTGTTCGACCAGGCGCAGAACCGGTCTCTCCACATTAGGTTCCACCTCGCCCTCGAAGTAAAGCCGCGTCAAGAGGCCAAGATTAATGCCGCGCGCGACAATCCAAACAAGGATATACGGCAACTGTTCCAATGTGTGGGAACTGATGGTGGCGGGCAGCACCCTGGTGCAAAACGGCGAGCTTGTCGGCGTTGATCTTGATGCGGCGAAGCGCGCCTTGCGCGCGGCATACCGCGCCGCCATGCAGTCCCGTGCTGGCTTTGTGCAAGCGTGGTCAGGCTTTGAGAAGGCCGTTTGCGCGCGTTACCTGAATTGGCTTGGGTGTCGCTGAGGGATCGCGAGACAGCGTGCGGCACGAAGCGCCGAGCTGCTGGCCTATTGAAAAATTGGCGGACCCGAAAGGATTCGAACCTTCGGCCTTTGCCTTCGGAGGGCAACGCTCTATCCAGCTGAGCTACGGGTCCTTCTCCTGGCTCCTAGCCTGACCAACCCCTTAAGGGGAAGGGCTCTCTCGCCACTCCCCTATTCAGCCGCGCTTGATTGTTCCAGCCGATAGGGATGCGCCCGATAAGCCCCCAGGATTTTCATGGAGGAGGAGAAAAAGGCCAGATCCTCAAAGGCGCGGCGCAGCCCAGGCTGTTCCGGATGGCCATCCACTGAAGGTGATTGACAAGGTTGAAGAGGTGGATTTCGCCGCGATGTCGCTTGAAGATCGGAAGCAGTACGCGCGCCAGTTCCTGAGGCGCGAGCAAAAGCAGCACCTCGGCATCGGGAAGGTCGGTTTTTATGTCCTGGATCATGCGCACCAGCCGCGGGCCTTGTTCGCCGCTGCGATGAACTCCTGTCTTGGATAGTCGCGCGGATCGGCAGGCAGGATGAGGCTCGGCTTCAACCCGGCCTGAAACTGGCGCAGCCCTCCCGCGAGAGACAGCGACGTGAGTTCGTCAACCTGCTTCTTGTTCACTTGGATGGCGTAGGTCGGATCGAAGGCGATGAGCGCGCGATCATAGGCGCGATGATGCAGGGCGCAGAGGGCAACGCCATTGTTCGTGTCATCGGTGCTGCCCGGCTGGTCAACCGGCAACACGTGCGCTGCGTCCAGAAGGCGAAGCTGCACGCCGCACACCGCGCAGCGGTTTTCATAGGCGCGCAGCACCTTCCGACGGAACTGCGCATCGCGTGCAGCGCGGCGCGTCTCCACGATCTCCACGCGGCGGGCTGGCGCAACGGCTGCGTCAATCTCGGCATCGGGAACGGCGGCGGGGTCTTCGCTGATTTTTTCCAGGATCGCGGCCTCCGCCGGCACCCCGCCTGTGTCGTGGAGAGCGATAAGGTGTTCGACATAGGCCGCGGCTAGGTCGGCACGGAAAGCGATAGCAGTCTCTCCCGTGCCCTTGACGTATGGGGCGAAACCGCGCGTCTGCGCACTTCGAAGGGCACCATCCGATATTTGAAACGACGATGACTTTCCAAGCGGTCCTGAGTGGCGACGATAGTCCCAACCAGCAAAAACCTCGAAGTCTTCACTCCAACCCAGAATAAGGGTACTCTCGTCTGGCCGAGTCTCGAAATGCGTCAGCTTGGTAGGCTGGATGCGATATTCCCAAGTCGGGCGATTGTTGCCGCCAGGAGTAACATTGCGGATATAGACTAGGACACGGGAAGATCGGCCATCGCGATAAATAATCGTGTAGCTCACTGGCTGCGTTGAAGTGGCCGAACGATAGATAAGGCGCGCGCCGGCATCTTGAATTGCCAACTCAAAACGACGGATTAATTCTTTTTTCGGAAGTCGCGCCATTGGGCCTACAGTTTCTCTGGTGCAGCAGCGTTTCCGGCAGCCTTCACCTTCTCGGCCGCCGTTCTGCCCCGATGGTTCAAGCCGCCGTCAGGGTGCAAACGGTCGTGGTCCGCGCCATTCCAGAGCGCGCCGGGATGCGGGAGCGCATAGCGCGCGTCAGGCGGCACAGGCGGGCGGTTTGAGCGTTCGCGGAAGCGCACCATCGCACCTTCTAGGTATTGCTCATCAAGCTCTATGCACGCCCATCTGCGGCCGAGCCGTTCGCACACCTCGCCCGTTACGCAACTGCCGCCGAAGGGGTCAATCACCAAGTCGCCTTCATCGGTTAGCATCCTGACGAAGAACTCCGGCAGGGCGGCCGGGAAGCGCGCGGGGTGCTTGGTGATCCCGTGTTCCTGGCAATAACGCTGATATGCGCTGTTGCTCTCAGTGTTCGGGATGGCGATGAGGTTCGGTGGGATTGCTCCGCCATTGTGCTTTTGGAACTTGTCGCTGATATCGTGACCAGACGGCCGCTTTTTCGGCGTGTAGCCGTTCGTCAACAGCGTCTCCATGGCGCCGCTATATGGCAGGATGACGCGTTTGTTGCTCGCCTTGGGCCATGGCGTCGGCGAGAACCACCATACCGTGTTGACGGCATCCTTCGCGCGCACGCGGCGCACCGTCACCCATTCGGCAGGGGTGGGCAGCTTGGACGGGTTCCACCAATAGAACTCTTGCGCGAGGTGCAGCCCGAACTTCCGGCGCAGCATGATCGCAAGCTCAAAGTGGTAGAGGCTGCGCGTCGGCTGCCCCTTCTCCCAAGCGCCGCCGATGTCGATTATGAGACTGCCGTTCGGCTTGAGGATGCGCTTGAACTGCTCGGCGAAGGGCGTGAACCATTCCAGGTAATCATCTGCGGCGACGTTGCCGTAGTCCTTTTCCCGAACCAAGCCAAAAGGCGGACTGGTCATGATGAGGTTCACACTCTCGGCCCGCAGTCTGCGCATGTAGGCGAGGCTGTCCCCGTGGATGAGGCGACCGTGTTTCGTCTTGTGGTAGCGGCGGGGACGCAGGTGGTTCATCAAGCTCATACCGATTCGTTAGCAGCAGTCTATGGCAGAACGCCTAAAGGCGCGCCCCTTACATGGGGTGGTCCTGCAATCGCGGGAACCGGCCAAACGGATCGGCTTGGACAGGGCGCTTAGACAGCCTTGCAAGGTTGCTCGGCGCGGCAGGGGCGTGGCCCGCACTGTGGCGGTTTTGCCACGTCTGCGGTGCGATCTTCCGGCGGCCTTTCCCCACAGGTAGCGATGTGTGGGGAGGATTGTGGGGACGACGCGAGCCAATGTCCCAAAATTATCAGCCAAACCAGATACCTATGAAGGAAAATTGGCGGACCCGAAAGGATTCGAACCTTCGGCCTTTGCCTTCGGAGGGCAACGCTCTATCCAGCTGAGCTACGGGTCCTTCGACTCACTTCTAGCCTGACCAACCCCTTGAGGGGAAGGGCTCTCTCGCATCCCCCCTCATTCCGCTGGGCTTGATTGTTCCAGCCGATAGGGATGCGCCCGATAGGCGCCCAGGATTTTCATGGAGGAGGAGAAAAAGGCCAACTCCTCAAAGGCACGGCGAAGCCCCGGCTGTTCCGGGTGTCCATCCACATCGCACAGGAATTGCGTCGCGGAGAAGCGCCCGCCGACCATATAGCTTTCCAGCTTGGTCATATTGATCCCATTGGTGGCAAAGCCCCCAAGCGCCTTGTAAAGCGCCGCCGGGATGGAACGCACCTGAAAGACAAAGGTCGTCACCACATTGGGCGCATCCAAGGGCGCATCGGCCCTATCGCGGGACATCACATAAAAGCGCGTGGTGTTATGCGCTTCATCTTCCACATTCCGCTTCAGCACTTCCAAGCCATAGATTTCAGCGGCCAGTTCGCTGGCAATGGCGGCATCTTCCACGCCGCCCCGTTCGGCAATCAGCGCTGCCGCGCCGGCCGTGTCGGCTTCAATCACCGGGGTCAGGTTCATGTCCTTCAACAGCCGCAGCACCTGGCCCAAGGCAACCGGGTGGCTATGGGCGCGCTTCAAGGTGGCCAGGCTCGCGCCCTTTGGGGCCAGCAGGCAATGTTCAACGCGCTGGAAATGCTCGCCCACCACGAAAAGCCCGGAATCGGGCAGCATGCGGTGAATATCGGGCACGCGACCGGCCAAGGAGTTTTCGCAAGGCAGCATGGCCAAATCGCATTGCCCATCGCGCAGCGCCGCCATGGCCGCTTCGAAGGAAGGGCAGGGCAGTGTGTCAGACCCCGGATAGGCCGCGCGGCAGGCAAGATCAGAATAGGCGCCGAGTACGCCCTGGAAGGCAATGCGATGGGCAGACATGGTTTTTTCCTTCAAGGGGCAAGCAGGGCTCGGGCGCGTTCCAGATCTTCCGGCGTATCCACGCCAAAGGGGCCGTGTTCCACCCTTGCGGCGCTGATCTTCATGCCGGCTTCCAGGGCACGGAGTTGTTCCAGCTTTTCGCGCAGCTCCAAAGGGCTGGCCGGCAGCGTCACAAAACGGTCGAGCGCAGCGCGGCGATAGGCATAGACACCAATATGATGCCAGCGCGGCCCATCCCCCCAGGGAATCGGCAGGCGGGAGAAATAAAGCGCCGGCGCCACCATGGCATCGCCCGAAAAGGCGCAGGCGCATTTCACGAAGGAATCGGTGCGCGCTTCAGTCTCATTGGCGATGGGGCAAACCAGCGTGCCGATATCCACCGAAGGGTCTTCCAGCGGGGCCAGCACGGCGCGCAGCGTCTCGGGCCGGATGGTTGGGAAATCACCTTGCAGATTGACCACCACATCAAATTCGCCGTCTGGGTCCAGCGCCTTCATGGCGCGCTGCACGCGATCAGTGCCGGATGGCACATCATCGGCCACCAGCACGGCGCGGGCGCCGGCGGCGCGGGCGGCTTCGGCGATTTCTTCCTCGGCGCAGGCAACCGCCAGGGGGCCGATCCCGGCTTCCCGGGCGCGGTCCAGCACATGGGCGATCATGGGGCGGCCATGGATATCGGCCAACGGCTTGCCGGGCAGGCGGGTCGCGGCCATGCGGGCGGGAATGACAAGGATAGAACGCAAGGAAAAGGGCTCCTGCCGCCTTGTCGGCGGGAAGGGTGATCTATATGTTCCGTCTGTCTTAAAGAAGCGGGCCCCCTGGTGCAAACCGGCGGTCAGCGTGCGGTGTGAGGAAAAGCTTGGCCATGAGTAACAGTCTTGAAATGAACAAGATTTTCGCTGCCATCCTGACGGCGGGCGTCACCTTCGGCGCTGCTGGCTTGGTTGGCCGCCTAATTGTGCACCCGACCCCGCTCAAGGAAAGTGCGATTCAGATTGGCGAACCCGCCCCTGTGCAGGCTATCGCGGCCATCGCGGCACCGGCGCTTGAACCCATCACGCCGCTGCTGGCTGCTGCCAATGCGCAGAATGGCCAGCAATTGGCGCAGCGCCAATGCGCTTCCTGCCACAGCTTCAATGAAGGCGGCCGTTCCGGCGTTGGTCCGAACCTTTATGCCATTGTGGGCGCCAAGCACGCGCATAGCGAAGGCTTCAATTACTCTGCGGCGATTCGTGGCATGGCCAGCAAGCCCTGGACCTATGAAGAATTGAACGCCTGGATCGCCAATCCGCGCGCCTATGCCCCAGGCAACAAGATGACCTATGCCGGTATGGCCAGCGTGCAAAGCCGCGCCGATCTGATCGCCTATCTGCGTTCGATTTCGCCGAACGCGCCCGCGCCCTGATCCCGCAGAACTTCATCGCGGTGGCAGAAGCCGCCGCTGATCGGGCAGCGGCCGTGATCCGGCCGTTATTTCGGTCTGCGCTTTTGGTGGAAGCCAAGGGCGATGCCAGCCCCGTCACCCGCGCGGATCGTGAGGCCGAGGAAGCGATTCGCGCCCTTCTGGCCGAAGCGCTGCCGGATCATGGCGTGATCGGGGAAGAACATGGCTCGGAACGCCCGGATGCCGAGTGGGTCTGGGTGCTGGACCCGATTGACGGCACGCGCGCCTTCGTGACCGGTCGGCCGATATTCGGCAGCCTGCTTGGCCTTTTGCATCGCGGCAAGCCGGTGCTTGGCATTATTGACCAGCCCATCACCGGCGAACGCTGGCTGGGCGTGGCCGGCCAGCCGACGCGCTTTACCGGCCCCTTTGCCGGCATAGCGCGCTGCCGCCCCTGCCCTACCCTGGCCGAGGCCGAGCTTTCCTGCACCAGCCCCGATATGTTCACCCCCGCTAATCGCCCCGGCTTTGATCGGCTGCGCCAAGGCGCACGACGCGTCACCTGGGGCGGCGATTGCTATGCCTATGGGCTTGTAGCGCTTGGCCTGATTGATGTGGTGGCGGAAAGCGATTTGCAAATCTGGGATTGGGCAGCGTTGGTGCCGGTGATTGAAGGCGCGGGCGGGCGCGTGACGGATTGGTCCGGCGCGCCTATGCACCCAGGCAGCGATGGGCGCGTGATTGCGCTGGGTGATCCCAGACTGCTGCCGGAAGCAGTTCATCTTTTACAAAGCTGAGACACCGCGCCATTGCCCCAGGCGCTTTGAAACCCCATCCTGAAACTTATGCAACGTCGTGACCTTCTGGCGCTTGGCGCCGCTTTTGCCAGCCTGCCCATCGGCGCCCGCGCCGCCAATCCCTCCGGGGGCGATAGGCCCGGCCAGGTGGTGCGTACCCATGCCATGGCCCTGCTGGGGGAGCCCGCTTTGCCGGCGGATTTCACGCATTGGCCCTGGGTGAGCCCCAACGCGCCAAAGGGCGGCGAAATCACGCTGACCGCCATCGGGTCCTATGACAGTTTCAACCCCTTCATTCTGCGCGGCACGCCGGCAGTTGGCAGCAACCTGATTTATGACACGCTGCTGGCGCGCAATTTGGATGAGCCCTTGTCGCAATACGCGCATCTGGCACGCATCATTGAATTGCCGGCGGACCGCAAGGGCGTGACCTTCGAATTGCGCGAAGATGCGCGCTGGCATGATGGCCGCCCGATCACCGCCGAAGATGTGGTCTTCAGCTTCACCACTTTGCGCGCCAATGGCCGGCCCTTCTTCCGTTCCTATTGGGCGGATGTGACGGAAGTGGTGGCGGAAGATGCGCGGCGCGTGACCTATCGTTTCCGCACCGATGAAAACCGCGAATTGCCGCTGATTTTGGGTGAGATGTCCATCCTGCCGCGCCATTACTGGGAAGGGCGCGACTTCACCCGCCCAAGCCTTGATCTGCCGTTGGGTTCAGGCGCCTATCGCATTGACCGCTTTGAACCCAATCGCAGCGTGGTGCTGCGCCGCGTGCCTGATTATTGGGGGCGGGATTTGCCCACCACGCGCGGCATGTCGAATTTCGATGCCATTCGCTATGAATACTTCCGCGACACGACCGTTGCCTTTGAAGCCTTCAAGGCCGGGCAGATAGATTTCCGCACGGAAAATGTCGCGCGCGATTGGGCCACGGGTTACGACTTCCCGGCTGCGCGGCGGGGCCTGGCCAACAAGCAGGAAATTCGCCACGAAATCCCAACCGGCATGCAGGCCTTCGCCGTCAATCTACGCCGGCCCTTGTTTCAGGATGCGCGGGTGCGCCGCGCGCTGATTGAAGTGTTCGACTATGAATGGATGAACACCAACCTATTCTACGGCGCCTATACGCGGACCGAGAGCTATTTCTCCAACTCCGATTTTGCTTCCCGCGGTCTGCCGGAAGGCCGAGAGCTTGAAATCCTGAACCAATATCGCGGCCGTGTGCCAGCGACTGTCTTTACCGAAGAATATCGCCTACCGAAGACCGATGGTTCAGGCAATAACCGCGAAGGGCTGCGCCGCGGTCTTGCGTTGCTGCGCGAAGCGGGTTGGACCGTGCGCGACCGCCGCCTGGTGAATGCGGAAGGCCGACGCTTTGAATTCGAAATCCTGCTGCAAGGCGCCACTTTTGAACGCGTCGCGCTGCCTTATGTGCAATGGCTGGAACGTCTTGGCATATCGGCGCGCGTGCGCACCGTGGACCCGGCGCAATATCAGGTTCGCGTGGATGCTTTTGACTATGACATGACGATTGACAGCATCGGCCAGGGCTTTCACCCAGGCAATGAACAACGCGATTACTGGACCTGCGCCAAGGCGCGCGAAAACGGCAGCCAAAACGTCGCCGGCATTTGCGACCCGGTAATAGATGAGCTGGTGGAGATGGTGATCACCGCCCCCAACCATGCGGAGCTTCTGGCGCGCACCACCGCGCTTGATCGCGTATTGCTGCACCA